>SLIY01000492.1 GCA_007135385.1 Leptolyngbyaceae cyanobacterium CSSed165cm_216 | reverse complement strand
ACTAGATACTGGACCATAATTCCAGACAATACTGCAGGATAAAGTGGTTATTTCTTCAGACTGTTTCTGCAACATTGATTATTAAGTTATTCAAATGTCACCTGACATTTTGTATTTTTAGTTACCGTTTATCCTGAATAACGCCTCTTGTGCATAGGGCTCATGTATTCTCTGCATAACGCCTAAGGCTTAATCGGTAGAACAGACAGAACCATCAGACCAGAGAGGCGAGAAAAACTGGGGTCTGGGGTCGAGTAAGCAGCGGGGTGGCGATCGCAACTAGACCCACCAACCCCACTGCTAGCCAGCTTTGTTCCCAGCGACTGTTCAACGCGAAGGCCGCTCCAAGCCAAACCACTAGCATCAGACAGATCACCACCATGGCGGCGCGAAAGCTAACCAGGTTTTTCCAGCTGAACTAGCGGGAGCTGTTCGGCACCATGGATTATCCCTCTGGGGTACTCTCCAACTCCACATCGGTTGGGGAATAATCGGCACCTTCTAACATGACCTCGGTAATAACGCCATAGGCATCGATCCAGGCCTGCTTTACTGCTGGAGTCCAGCCGTCACCTAAATATTGTTCAAAGGTTTTGAGCAGACTGTTACCCACCAGGGGATAGTGCGCGGGTAAGGCCCCATATTGCACATGGCGGGCACCTAGACCTTTCAGCGCCTCGCTTAGGGCTTCGGGCTGTTTGAGGTTTTCGACTACAAATACCAGCGAAGCTAACAGTTTTTTACTTTGGGCTGCGATATCTGTGCTTGCGAATAGGGGCTTAGCCGCTGGATAGTCGGCGAACAGGTTATCGTAAAAGCTACTGGCAAACTGATTGGCCTGGGGTTTAATCTGGGAAAAACTTTCTTCCAGCAGCGTCACCTGTAATGTAGGGGGCTGCGGGGAACTCTCAATATGGGTAGTCATAGGATCTACCAATCTCCCAAGTAAAGTACGAAGCTAGGCGCCAAAAACTTAGAGTGTAAATATTCAGAGTGTCAATGCGCAGCATAGGTATTTGCGATCGCAGCTACCTAGAAAATCAACTTGCTATTGAGACTATGGGGTAAATCCCAGCTTTTTTGTAAATCAGGCTACAGAGAGGCGATGTTAACCCTATACCCTAGCCAGGGTGACCTGCTCCCCTTGGTCTTGGTATTTGCCCTGGCGGGTGTCATAGCTGACTTGACAGGGTTCCCCTTCAAAGAAAATCAACTGAACGACGCCCTCATTGGCATAAATGCGGCAGTCGGCACTGGATGAGTTAGAGAACTCCAACGTCAAGTGACCGCGCCAGCCCGCTTCAGCGGGAGTCAGGTTGGCAATGATGCCACAGCGGGCATAGGTAGACTTGCCAATGCAAATCACACTGATGTTATTGGGCACAGCGATTTTTTCCAAGGCTACCCCGAGACCATAGGAGTGGGCCGGCAAAATAAAATAGCTACCGCTATCGTCGGTTCTTAGGGCGGTTGGCTCTAGGTTGTCAGGGCTAAAGCGTTTGGGATCGACCACTGTGCCTGGAATGTGGCGGAAGATGCGAAACTCTGCCGGGGATAGACGAATGTCGTACCCATAGGATGACAGTCCATAGCTAATCACCGCTTGGGCCAGGCCCCCATCGCTTGGATCGCTTGGATCTAAATGTCTAACCAGCGACGGTTGGAAGGGATGAATCATCCCAGCGGTGGCCATTTTGTGAATCCAGGCATCGTTTTTGATCATGGTTAGCAGGGTAAGGAGCGTAACTAAGGTGAAAATTGACGGCGAAATTCGGTCACTTGGTCAGCAATGCCGAGTATGGCTTCGGGCATTGCTGGGCCAGTTAAAATCACATCCACCTGGGGGGGGCGGTGCTGGACCAAGTCAATTACCTCTTGGGTGGGAATCAGCTGGTAATTGACCGCCAGGCTCAACTCATCCAGCACCACCAAGCCATAGCGTCCTTTACTAACCAATTGCTGGGTGTGTCGCCACAGGTCTTGTACAGCCTGCTGCTCAGTCACGGTAACCTCAGAGCCATGGATACAGCAGGGCATGGCACAGCGCACCCAGTCGAGGTTTTGACCTAACTGCATGGGGTGATCGGGCCCTTGGTGCATGCCTCCTTTGAGGAACTGCACCACCAGAACAGCTTTCCCTTGGTCGGCAATGCGTAGGGCCTGCACCATCACATTGGTAAAAAAGCTACGGTGGACGGCGGTAAACACCTGTACCGTTCCCTCAACGGTCTGCAACAGCGGGTGGCGGGCGATCGCCCCCTGGGGGGCATTGGAGAAACCAGTAACTTTAAGTTGAGAAACCATCAGACCACTGACTAGGGGCAATATTAGCAAGGGCTGGGCTAAATATAGCGTACTTTTTACCCTGTGAAGCGCTAAATAACCCTAGATGTAATTTTAAGATCAAGTGTACTGCTGGCAATATTCCTGTCCCTTTGAGCCCCTCATTGGCCCGATTTGAGGAACCAAGCCTGCTGTATTCTAATGACGGCATTCTCAATCGGTTCTCGTTATGGTTTGGCAACGCCCAGATGGTCGACATCCTGATCAACTCCGACCTGTCAGGTTTGAGCGACAGTTTACTAAGTTTGCCGCTGGGTCAGTCCTGACCCACTGTGGCAATACCAAAGTTCTATGTACTGTTTCGGTGGCAGATGGGGTACCCCGATTTTTGGCAGGATCGGGCCAGGGCTGGCTGACCGCAGAATACCGGATGCTGCCGGGGGCTACGCCGCAGCGCCATTCCCGAGAACTGCTGAAGTTGTCTGGTCGAACCCAGGAAATTCAGCGGCTGATTGGTCGCAGCCTGCGCTCTACCCTCGATTTTTCCCTGCTGGGGGAACGCACGCTGACGGTGGATGCGGATGTGCTGCAAGCCGACGCGGGTACACGCACTACGGCCATTACCGGTGGCTTTGTGGCCCTCCAAGACGCCATCCAAACCCTGATCGATAGCGGCGCATTGACCCAGTCTCCCCTGGTGCATGGGGTGGCGGCCGTATCCGTGGGATTAATTGAAGGGGAGGTTTTTCTGGACCTCAAGTACGAAGAGGACGTTGCCGCTGCGGTGGACTTTAATCTGGTGCTCAACGAAGATCTAGCCATTGTAGAAATGCAGGGCACGGCCGAAGAGGGCAGCTTTAGTCGCCAGCAAATGAACCAGATCCTTGATCTGGGGGAATCTGGGATTCAGCAACTGTTGGCAGCCCAACAAGCCGCGATCGCCAACGATGCTCCTCCGTAGCTCACCTCCACGCTGAATCTCGAACTTTCTCCCTGCAGGCACTATGGCCTATTGGCGCAGCCTGTCTGGTTGAGCGAAGTCGTTCATAAAACGTCTTCCGAAGGAAAAAAACCTGGCTACCTGGTACATCGTTAGCCTGAAGATCCCCAAGGGAGTTAAGGGAATTGGAGCCATGAAAATTCAATACTTCCCAGATACGGATACGCTATCGATTCGGTTGAATGACACCCCTAGCACCGAGTCGGAGGAGATTGCACCGGATGTGGTGGTGGATTTTGATGGGGATGGAGGTGTTGTTAGTTTGGAAATTGACCTGGCTTCTTCGAAGGTCGATTTGAAGAGCCTAGATTTGAAAGGGTTCGCCGCTATGGGTCAGGGTTAACAATTCCAGGGGTAGTTCATCCCCGGTCAGGTACCCAGCCAGATCTTCTGCTGGATAGCCTGCCGCCAACAGCGCCTGCTTGAGCAGGCCGCGATCGCCCAGGGCGATCGCAAAGGTGGTGGGCGACAACCGCTCTCCCAGCAGTGGTCCCACCTGCTCTTGGCGCTGCAAGAGTTCTGCCAGGGGTTGATCGGCCTACCTGTAGCCGCAAATCTCCATCCGTTCCCGCTTTCAGAGTGGTGAGGCCATACCGATGACCCAGGGCCTCTAGCTCCTGGGCCATCGGCTCGGGCATGGGGTATTTGGCATGGTCTTGCAGGGCCGCCATCATGGCGGCAACGGACATGCCGGCGGCGCGGGCATGCCAACTGAGGGCACTGAGGCGGTAGGTGTGGATGCAATACTGTTCGGATAAACAGAATTTCAGTATATTTGCACTGTTCTGACAGAGCAGGTGTATGGTGCAACTCAAGGAATTTACGTGGGTACAACCGAGTTTGGGACCCCGAGAGTT
>SLIY01000158.1 GCA_007135385.1 Leptolyngbyaceae cyanobacterium CSSed165cm_216 | reverse complement strand
GTGACCGAGAGTGGACGTGCCCGACCTGTGGGCAGCAGCATGTGCGCGACGTGACCGCGGCATGGACTATCCTGCAAGAGGCGGTTCGTCTGTTGCCGGGGAACCCGGAATTAAGCCCCTAGCCGGGGTAGAAGTCTCGCCCTTCCAGGGCGAGGTTCAGTTCACACTTAGTGTTCTGCCATAATTTCCGCTCAGACCTGCCATAATGGAGTATTAACCTATTCCTTAGGCATCAAGGTTTCAGCCAGCATGGCTCCCTAGGCCAGTATCGCTAACTATGACCGAGCGACTCCAAAAGATCTTGTCCCAATATGGGATCGCCTCTCGCCGTAAGGCCGAACAGTTGATTGATGCTGGTCGGGTAGCGGTGAATGGTGAGGTGGCCCACCTGGGGCAAAAGGCTGATCCTAATAGCGATCGCATTACCGTTGACAATCGGCCCTTGCAGCCAGACCAGCGACCTCAGTGCCACTACCTGCTACTGCACAAGCCCCTGGGGGTGGTCTCCACCTGTGCCGACCCCGACGGTAGGTCCACTGTCTTAGATGTTTTACCAGCAGCTCTACAACCGGTGGGGATTCACCCAGTAGGGCGCCTCGACGCCTACTCCACTGGAGCCCTACTGCTGACCAACGATGGGGATTTTACCTATCGGTTGACCCATCCCAAGCACGATGTCGCCAAAATCTACCAGGTGCGGATCGAAGGCCAAATCACTAATCAGACCCTCGATCTATGGCGCCAAGGCATTGATTTAGATGGCTACCAAACCCGACCAGCCCAGGTTCGACGGTTAGGCCCTCCGGCCCCAGACAGCACTTTGCTAGAGGTGGTGTTATGGGAAGGACGTAACCGCCAAATCCGACGTGTGGCAGCTACTCTGGGCCATCGGGTCATAAGTTTACATCGCACTGCGATCGGGCCTGTTTCTGTGGGACTTTTAAAAAGTGGGGCTTACCGCTCTTTATCATCGAGCGAAATTAAGGCATTATTAGCTGAGTCAGCGGCAAAATCTGCCACTTTCCACAACCAGTTCCCGGCATCTACTGGCGTTTCTCAGTTTTGTTAAATGCTCCCTGTATGAAAACAAAAGCATTGGTTGATTCAAATTCCGTTTACCGAGAGCAACTGCTAGAGTTGGGCACGCTGCTACAAGCCGCCCGCGAGCAGCAAGGCCATAGTCTCGAGGCCATGGCCAGCCAAATCTTGATTCGCCCTAGTTTACTCACCGCGATTGAGCAGGGAGATTTAGACAACCTGCCAGAACCGGTCTACATTCGCGGCTTAATTCGTCGGTATGGTGACGTCTTGGGGCTGGATGGCGAAACTTTAGCCAGCCAATTCTTTACCCCGCCCCGCATTCAGCGTTCTTCCTGGAAAGATTCTCCAGCAGCCCAGCTAAGGCCTTTACACCTGTATGGGGCCTATTTTGTGGTGCTGATGATGGCCATTGGTGGCCTGTCTTACTTGCTGCGGCAAACCGCTCCGGAAGCTACGATTTTGCCTCCCCTTGAGCCGCTGAATCAGGTGGAAACGGCTACCCCTCGGGATGATGATCCCCTAGAAGTGCCAGTGGCTGAAAACGACGTACCCGAGTCTGATGCCCCGATCAAGGTCACCACCACCTTGACGGCTCAGTCCTGGCTACGGATTACAGCTGACGGCAGCACTGAATTTGAAGGCATTCTCCAGCCGGGTGATAGTCGTCTGTGGACGGCTGACCAAGCACTCACCATTCGAGCTGGCAATGCTGGCGGGGTGATCATCAGCGTCAATGACAGCCAAGCGGAAACCCTGGGTCAGCCGGGAATGGTCAGAGAGGTAACCTACTCTCCCGATCGCATGGTCAGCCTGGTTCAGTCGAACTGACGTTACTTTAGCTATCGTCTAGAGCATCGGTTCAGTATCTCAAGATCCCAGGGGTCTTGCGCTCATTGCCCACTAACTTCGGGGCATCGAGGCTAGGCCCCTGGAATCTGTACCAAGGGTCTAGCTGGCCTTAGGTAACGAAGAGGTGGCTTGGTTCATTTGATCTACCTGATCCAAATCAAAGATGAACGGTATTCCTCCTTGGCCTGAGCCCATCACTAGGACATTAGGCACCTGGGCACCGCCTTCTTTCCAAGCTTCGATCGCTTCTTTTTGCAGCACCAGCCTACCCCCCTGAGCCTTCAGGGTTTCAGCAATCAGGCGCTGGGACTCGGCTCGACCCTTGGCTCGGTTAATTTCGGCCTGGGCAGATTGTTCAGCCTCCTGAGCGACATATACCGCTCGACGGGCTCGCTGTTCGGCAATTTGCTTATCTTCTACCGCCTTGGCAAACTCGGGGGAGAAGTTCAAATCAACCACACTAGTGTCGAGGACCAAAATGCCGTACTTGTCTAAACGAGACGTGAGGGCATCGTCAAAGTCCTTCTTCAAATCAGCCCGCTGGGTAATTGCTTCTTCGACGGTGCGCAGGGCAGCGGCAATTTTGAAAGACTCCTGGGTTTGGGGAGCCACAATTTTAGAGACCAGGTTTTCTAATGTGCCCTGGGTGCGGCGAATGTTAACGACCTCCGTCGGATCGAGGCGAAAGTTAATGGCAAACCGACCCGACAAATCTTGCAGATCCTTGGTGGAGCTTTGGGCAGGTACCTCAAACTTCTGCACTGTAACGTCGTAGACGTCTACATTGGATACTAAAGGGGGCTTAAAGTGAATACCCTCTAGCAAGGCGCCATCTTGGGATTTTCCTAAAATACTGAGCACCCCAGCCTGGCCGGGGTTAACAATGACAAAACTACTGGTCAGCAGTGCCAAACCGATGATGGCTAGAAAGCTGAGCACCACTGGCTGCCAGTTGAGAGACGAAGATTTCAAAGGGATTGCCTATACTATCTGCTCTTCTAAGGTATCGGCTTTAGGCCGAGGTCGGGGAGATTTCTTAGGTTTTACAACCCTAAGATCTGACCAGAGCCCGCGACCACCTCACCGATGGCATAGGCAGCTACCTGGCGCTGCTGAAACCACCTTAAGGTCTGGTTGACCTGGTCTGCGGGCACCACTAGGGCAAAACCAATGCCCATATTAAAGGTGTTATACATATCGACCAGGGGTACCGCCCCAGCTTCGGCCAACCAGTTAAAGATGGGAGGAACTGGCCAGGCCGCTGGATTTAACCGCAGACTTTGCCCCGGACCTAGACAGCGGGGCAGGTTTTCGGGTAGACCACCGCCGGTAATATGGGCCATGCCATGAAGGATTAACCCTTCACGGCGGGCGCTGAGCACTGGGTCAACGTAAATTCGGGTAGGCGTCAAAAATACGTTCCCTAGACTGGCTGTGCCAACGGCTGCCACTGACTCCGACCAGGTGTAGCCCACGGTGCCATCAGGGCGTCGGCCCTGGTCCACAATTTTGCGCACCAGGCTAAGGCCGTTGCTGTGAATGCCGCTGCTGGCTAGTCCAATCACGCGATCGCCCACCTGAATCTGGCTACCGTCTAAGATGTGTGCCTTTTCCACAACACCGACACAGAACCCCGCCAGGTCATATTCACCAGGGGCATAAAAACCAGGCATTTCTGCGGTTTCCCCTCCCAGCAGGGCGCAGCCAGCTTGCCGACACCCCTGGGTAATCCCCTCTACCACCTGGGCCAGGGTGGTAGGCTCTAGCTTGCCAGTAGCCAGATAGTCAAGGAAAAACAGGGGCTCGGCCCCACTGGTGAGAATGTCGTTGACACACATGGCCACCAGGTCGATGCCAACGGTGCTATGGCGATTCGTGGCCTGGGCAATTTTCAGCTTCGTCCCGACACCATCGGTACCTGAGACCAGCACTGGCTGTTGATAACCTGCGGGGATTTCACAGAAGCCGCTAAAGCCGCCCAGAGCCCCCAACACTTCAGGGCGACGGGTGCTGTCCACCATCGACCGAATGCGCTGCACAAAGTCACGCCCGGCCTCTACATCTACGCCTGCATCCCGGTAGTCCATGGGGTCTGAATCCTGATTAAATGGGCCAATCTTTTACCTTAAAATATTCCAGCTCCAAAATGCCTTTGGAATTGTGGCTGGCTGGCTGGCTAGCTTCTGGCTCCTGGCTCCTGAATGCCTCGTGACCCAAATGCCTCGTGACCAATATTGCTCCGGCTGGCGTCGACACC
>SLIY01000156.1 GCA_007135385.1 Leptolyngbyaceae cyanobacterium CSSed165cm_216 | reverse complement strand
TGTCGTTATCTTAAACCCAGTGGGCTCTGTATCTATTCAGATTATTGAGGGAAATCCCCATCTGCGATCGCTGTTGGGCTGGCATCTTCAACAGGCCGGTTACAGGGTTTTTCAGTCTGCTTACGGCGATCGTAGCCGCGAGGTGTATCAAAGTCGACAGCCCGATTTGGTGATTCTAGATGCTCAACTGACCGATGGGGATGGTCTGGAGTTGTGTAAGTGGTTGCATGCCCAAGGGCAACCCTTGATTATGATTTTATCGGCCTGTACTACCGAAACGGATATTGTCAGTGGTCTACGGGCTGGGGCTGACGACTACATGACAAAGCCATTCGGCATGCAGGAGTTTTTGGCCCGGGTCGAGGCCCTCACCCGGCGGGTACGTTCGACCAGTGCTCCGGCTTCCCTCACCTATGGGGACCTAAACATTGATCTGGTGCAGCGACGGGTCCATTTTCGCAGCGAATATATCGACCTAACCCCCCAAGAGTTCAGTCTGCTGTATGTGTTGGCCCAGGCGGCTGGCTCTCCCCTTAGTCGCACGGACCTACTGCGTCGGGCCTGGCCCGACGCCATTGATAATCCCAGAACAGTAGACACCCACATTTTGTCGCTACGCAAAAAAATTGAAGTGGACCCCCGCCAGCCTAGTATTATTCAGACTGTCCGCAATGTGGGCTATCGCTTTAACGTCGAGCGCCTGACTGCTAGCACCAATGGTCACAGCCCCCAAGCCTCGGCGAGTCTTCCCTCTCCGGCGATATCTTGACGCCTGGGGTTAATTGCCTTTGGGAACTGCCCCTTAGGGACTGAATCTTCTGGAACTGCTTTAGACCGTCGATTCAAGTCCGGTCTTCTGGTTATCCTGGCGCTAGTATCGGCTGGCAGAACTATGCTGAGGGTGTTATGTATCGGGTGTCAGGTGCTAGGTACTAGGTGTTAGGGATGGTTGGCCGACTTTTGCCCTCGCGTTAGCGCCATAGAGCTAGAGGTGAGTGGCGGTGTAATAGCAACATTGCCACATCGGTTTTGGTGAATTAAACTATAATTCAAAATACTTTACATGTAGATTTCACTAAAAGCCGCTGCCGTGTTTACCACTGTTTCTCCTGCTGCTTCCGCTGTTCTGCCCCCTGTGGACCTGTTTGAGGCCATCCAAGCCTTAAAGCAAGAGCTCAATGCTGTCATTTTGGCCCACTATTACCAGGACCCTGACATCCAAGACGTGGCTGACTATATCGGTGACTCCTTAGGGTTGTCTCGCCAGGCGGCGGCGACCGACGCCGACGTCATCGTGTTTGCTGGGGTCCACTTCATGGCTGAAACCGCTAAAATCCTCAATCCCGAAAAACAGGTGTTGTTGCCCGATCTCAACGCGGGCTGTTCCTTAGCAGATAGCTGCCCCCCTGAGGCCTTTGCCGCGTTTAAGCAGGCCCATCCTGACCACCTGGTGGTGTCATATATCAACTGCACGGCCGCCATTAAGGCCATGAGCGATATCATCTGTACCAGTTCTAATGCGGTTAGCATCGTGCAGCAAATTCCTGCACACCAGCCGATTATTTTTGCCCCTGACCAAAACTTAGGCCGCTACGTCATGGCCCAGACGGGACGTGATCTCGTGTTATGGCAAGGCAGCTGTATGGTGCATGAAACCTTCTCTGAGAAAAAGCTGGTTCAACTCCAGATCACCCATCCAGAGGCCGCTATCATTGCTCACCCAGAATGTGAAGCGGCTGTGCTGCGCCATGCCGACTACGTGGGCTCCACGACGGCCTTACTGAACTATGCGCAGCAGAGCCCACAAGAGCAATTTATTGTGGTGACCGAACCTGGAATTATCCACCAGATGCAAAAGCAAACTCCCCAAAAGCAGTTTATTCCGGCTCCGCCCATGGCTTCCTGCGCCTGTAACGAGTGTCCTCACATGCGGCTGAATACCCTGGAGAAGCTCTATCTAGCGATGCGCGATCGCCAGCCTGAAATTGTGCTGCCCGCCGATCTACAGGCAGCGGCCCTAAAGCCCATCCAAAAGATGCTGGCCATGAGTGCTTAGAGCAGAGTACCGGTTGACCAAGGCTGGAAAACTGGTTTGTAAATAATCGTTAATTTTTGTTAACATTGCTCTTAACCCTAGATTCTAAGAGCTAATGACCTTTTTTAATTCCAGTCAGCCGCTGGTACGCCGCAAGCAAACTCAACTTGATATTCAGGATTTAGAGGGCCTAATTCGTTGGCGGTGGCAGATTAACCAGACCACGTTAATGGCCTGGCTATATACCCGCATTGATCAGGTGTTTTTGCTGTGGGGCTGGCTGGCTGGGATTATCTTTCTCACCCCTCAATTTTTCCCTAGCCTCAGTTGGCATTACCAGGCTCTGGTGTGGTCGGTACTGACGGTGTTAGCGATAGGACTTATGGCTAAACTAGCTTGGTTCTGGGTCACCGTAGAGCAGTTGCGCTGGTTGGTTTACCTGTGGGGTGGCTTAATGCTGTTAGGGCTGGGACTGACGGACTACGGCATTTTGGTTGGCTCGGGGGCGATTCTGATGCGCCTCTGCCCCATCTGGTTGACCGTATGTGCCCTGGGCTATGGAGCCATGGGGGTAGGGATGCGATCGCGCACCTTTCTGCTATTTTCCCTACTCCATGGGGCGGCGATGCCAATACTGCCTCTGGCGCCCAGCTATCAATTTTTGACCACGGGACTGGTGATTGCGGGCAGCCTGTTCGCCTTAGCTGAGGTGCAGTGGGATATGCGCCCACCCCTCGATTCTGAGGTGTTAACCCCTGCCCAACAAGCCTTTAACCGGGAACAGCGGCGTCTTCGCAGCTGCCAGGAGCAAGCGTAAATAAGTTTATCAAAACATTTTTTTTTGTTGAATAATCAGTCATGTTTAAAATCTGCCACATAGGATACAGACACACTGAGCGAACCAATACCTAGCCGTCTATAGCCTCAGGGGCTAACATCGCAGGGGTTGTACTGCTTGACCTGCTAGTCGAGTTTCGAAGGAGAACGGTGTCAGAAACCCGAATGGTTTCCCTGGGGCGGCGGAGTAAGGGGTTCATAACGATAGGTGGTGCAGGGTTTTTACCGTTTCCCCTGCTTTGCGATCGCGGAGGGGGTGCGAAACCATCCACCAGAGCAGTCTGACGCGATCGACACCTACCTCCCCTGGTGCTGGCTATGCTGATCACCAGACATCATCATGATTAGATATCAGATATGCTTGTCCAGCGTCGAAGGTTCCTTAGCCATGGGGCCGGGATTACCCTGTTGCATTCCAGGGGACCACGAATGGTGCCGTCACAGTCAATTCAAGCCATAATTGACCGAGCTAGACAAGCTTGGCTAGATGGAGATGGTCAAAGCTTTGCCCAGCTGTTTTCCCCCACAGGTGAGATGATTGTGCCGGGGCAGCGATGGTGCGGTCCAGCCGCGATCTTGGCAGCGTTCCAGGCCTATGCTGAGCATCATCAGGTCACTACTATCGCCGTCCACAACCTGGTGATCCAAGGTAACCGGGCCATGGTGGAATGGACCTGGAAAGACCAGGATAAGCGTACTGGCTTTAGATCAACCGCTGAGGATGCGATCGCCGTTGACATTCAGGATGGCCAAATTCAACGCTGGCGCGAATACATCGACGACACAACGCCCTAATTTTGCACAACAGGCATCCTCATCCATCCTGCTGCGCACGAGCCAGCTCTACTGCCCTTTCCTATAAGGGTTTGTAAAGACTCCCCAGAGAGACTAAAAAGCGATGAACTTATAGTCGGTAGATGACGTTGGTACCAATGGATGTGCCACCATCGGAAGTATCACGGGAAACACAAAGGCAATACTGCCATCTATCCAATGGCCCACAGTTGTCTCTTGAAAATAGAGACAGAGTCGTTTTACCCCTAGCATGTTGGAGCCCTTGGCCTTTCACCACAGGCAGGACTGTAAACAGCTAGACAGGGGAAGCACTTAGGGTGGGCTATTGTGCCTTTTTAGGTAAACACGAATCTGAGCCAGGGAAACAGCTTTGACACATTTTCATGACCCATCAAATCTGTAGCCTTTTTAGCAAAAGTGCCAAGTTCTGATCGAGGTTTACCCCCTGAAAAATATCTCTAAATCGTCGCTGACTCTTGCCGT
>SLIY01000460.1 GCA_007135385.1 Leptolyngbyaceae cyanobacterium CSSed165cm_216 | reverse complement strand
TAGGTCGCAACTTGCTGAACTTAGACATTGAAGCACCCGTCAAGCAGGCCGTGCAGGAATCGGGGTTGAACGTTGACGAACTGATCGCCCAGGAAGAAGAGCCCGGCCTGGGCAACGGCGGCCTGGGGCGCCTGGCCGCTTGCTATATGGAGTCCCTGGCCAGTGAGCAGATCCCCGCCATTGGCTACGGCATCCGCTACGAGTTCGGCATTTTTGACCAGGAAATCCAGGACGGTTGGCAGGTGGAAATCACCGACAAGTGGCTGCAATACGGCAACCCCTGGGAAATTGCTCATCCTGAGGCTGCCGTTACCGTTGGCTATGGCGGCCACACCGAAGGCTACACCGACTCCGATGGGCGCTACCGCAAGCGCTGGATTCCCGGTAAACAGGTGAAGGGCATCCCCTACGACACCCCCATTCCTGGCTACCGGGTCAACACCATCAATACCCTGCGCCTATGGAAAGCTGAAGCGGTGGAATCCTTTGATTTTCAGTCCTTTAACGTGGGTAACTACTACGGGGCAGTAGATAGCAAAGTCACCTCCGAGAACATTTCTAAGGTGCTCTACCCCAACGACGAGCAGATCAAGGGCAAGCAGTTGCGCCTAGAGCAACAGTTCTTTTTCGTCTCCTGTGCCCTACAAGATATGATTCGGGTTCACCTGACCTCGGGACGCAAGCTCGATAGCTTCCATGAAAAGTTTACCGCCCAGCTGAACGATACCCACCCCGCCGTGGCCGTCGCTGAACTGATGCGACTGCTGATTGACGAGCATGGCCTGGTCTGGAATCAAGCCTGGGACGTGACTCAAAAAACCCTGGCCTACACCAACCACACCCTGCTGCCCGAGGCCCTAGAGAAGTGGTCCTTGGCGTTGTTTGGTAGCCTGCTACCCCGCCATCTGGAGATCATCTTTGAGATCAACCAGCGGTTTATGGACGACATGCGGGTGCGCTACATGAACGACCCCGGTAAGCTGACCAGCCTGTCGCTGATTGACGACAACGGCGGCGGCTATGTGCGCATGGCCAACCTGGCTAGCCTGGGTAGCTACGCCATCAACGGGGTCGCCGCCCTACATAGCGAGTTGGTGAAGAAAACTATCCTCAAAGACTTTCACGAGCTGTTCCCCGGCAAAATTCGCAATGTTACTAATGGTGTCACCCCCCGGCGCTGGATTGCCCTGGCCAACCCCCGCCTGGCCGCCCTCTATACCGAGAAAATCGGCGACGGCTGGCTCCACAACCTAGAGGAAATCCGCCAGCTTGAAGGCTACGCCGACGACCCCGGCTTCCGCGCCCATTGGCGACAGATCAAGCGAGACATTAAGCAGGAGCTGGCCCACTATATTCACCAACGAACAGGGATCACCGTCAGCCCTGACTCCATGTTCGATATTTTGGTGAAGCGGATTCACGAGTACAAGCGCCAGCATCTGGATGTGCTGCACATTATTACCCTGTATGAGCGACTGAAACAAAACCCCAACCTAGACATCGCCCCCCGCACCTTTATTTTTGGTGGCAAGGCGGCCCCGGGCTACGCCATGGCTAAGCTGATGATTAAGTTCATCACCGCCGTGGGGGACGTGGTCAACCATGACCCCACCATTGGCGATCGCCTCAAGGTGGTGTTCCTGCCTGACTACAACGTTAAATTTGGCCAGCGGGTCTACCCCGCCGCCGATCTGTCAGAGCAAATTTCCACCGCCGGTAAAGAAGCCTCCGGCACTGGCAACATGAAATTTTCCATGAACGGTGCCCTCACCATCGGCACCCTGGATGGCGCCAACGTGGAAATCCGTGAGCTGGTGGGGGACGATAACTTTTTTCTGTTTGGCCTCACCACTGATGACGTGGATAGCCTCAAAGCCAGCGGTTACAACCCGTGGGACTACTACACCAGCAACCCTCAGCTGAAAGAGGTAATCGATCTGGTGCAGTCCGGCTTCTTCGCCAAAGGCGATCCCAACCTGTTCCGCCCCTTGATCGACAAGCTGTTACATGACGATCCCTTTATGCTGATGGCCGACTACCAGTCCTACATCGACTGCCAAGATCGTGTGGGGGCCGCCTACCAAGACCAGGAACACTGGTCCCGCCTGTCGATTATCAACGCCGTGCGCATGGGCAAGTTCTCCAGCGATCGCGCCATCCGCGACTACTGCCGCGACATTTGGAAGGTGTCCCCCGTTCCCGTAGAAATGATGGCCTATGATCAATCCCAGGCAGGACTAAGAGTGTGAAAAATTTTGAGTTTTGAGTTCTCTCGCTAATACACTAATTCAAAACTCAACATTAAACATTCAAAACTCCCCACTCATCCCCTCCCCCCCTCCATCACTCCCCCACTCCCCCATGCCCCTCGACCTCTACCTGCTGCGCCACGGCGAAACCGAATCCAGCCAAACCGGCACCTACTGCGGCTTTTCTAACCCAGGGCTAACCGCTGAGGGGACCGCTATGGCCCAAGCTTTTGCCGAAAAATATCAGCACCTGCCCTGGCAGGCGGTGTTCGCCAGTCCCCTGAAGCGCACGGTGGCCACGGCTACCCCCTTTTGCGAAGCCACGGGCCACACCATGGAACTACGGGATGGCCTCAAGGAAATGTACTTTGGTGATTGGGAAGGCAAGACCCCCGAGTATGTGCGAGAGCACCACGCTGAAGACTATATTCACTGGTTGACAGAGCCAGCTTGGAACCCGCCCACAGGGGGTGAAACTGGCGTGCAGGTGGTTAGTCGCGCTTCCCTGGTGATGGCGGAAATTGAAGCCAACTACCGGGAGGGCAATGTGTTGGTGGTATCCCACAAAACTACAATCCGGCTGATCTTGTGTAATCTGTTGGGCATTGATAGTGGTCGCTACCGCGATCGCATCAACCTACCCGTCGCCTCCATTAGCGTGGTGAGATTTGATCTACATGGTCCCATGCTGGTCAAACACGGCGATCGCTCCCACTTACCGGCAGACCTAGATGCCAGACCAGGGACGTAGGGAAGAACGAAGAGAGAATAAAGCACAATGAAGAACGTAGGGTATGGCCCGTGCGTAGCAGAAGGCAAAATTGTGAATTTTAAATTTTGAACTTCCTCCCTCACCCCACCCATTCATCCACCTATCCATCCATCCATCCACCCACTGCTTCGCTCCCATGAAAATCCTCGTCCTCAACGCCGGGTCCAGTAGCCACAAAAGTTGTCTCTTTGACTTAACCAGTCGCCTGTCCACCGGCTTAGCCCCGATTCCGGTATGGCGGGCGGCCCTGGACTGGACCCATCAGGCAGACATGGTGGAGTTAGTGGCTAAGACCGATACCGGCGACTCGGTGAAAGAGGTGCTGCCCATCACCGACAAGGCCAAAGGGATTGAAGCCATGGTACAAACCTTGACCCAGGGGCCAACCCAGGTCTTAGACGACCTGTCGGAAATAGCAGTGGTGGGGCATCGGGTGGTGCATGGCGGCCGCGACTATCAGACCCCGGTGATTGTCGATGCTGACGTGAAAGCCGCCATTCGTAATTTGATTCCCCTGGCTCCGGCCCACAACCCCGCTAACTTGCAGGGAATCGAGGCGATGGAAGCGATTTTTGCGGCTGTGCCCCAGGTGGCGATGTTCGACACGGCGTTTCATGCCTGCATGCCCGATCAAGCCTCTGCCTATCCTGGTCCCTATGACTGGATCGATCAGGGCATTCGTCGCTATGGCTTCCATGGCATTAGTCACCAGTATGTGGCGGAGCGGGCGGCAGAGTTGGTGGGCCAAGACATCACTACCCTGAAAATTCTCACCTGCCATTTGGGCAATGGTTGTTCCCTAGCCGCGGTGCGCCACGGCTATAGCGTGGATACCACCATGGGCTTTACCCCCCTGGATGGCCTGATGATGGGCAGTCGCTCGGGTAGCGTCGATCCGGGGATTTTAATCCACCTGATGCGACAACAGCACTACACCGCTGACCAATTGAGCACGTTATTAAATAAGCAATCGGGCCTGAAGGGCATTTCCGGCCTATCGAATGACATGCGCCTGGTGGTGGAGGCCATGGAGCAGGGCAACTACCAGGCCAAGCTGGCGGTGGACATGTTTATCCATCGGCTGCGGCGAGAGATGGGGGCGATGGTAGCCAGTCTAGGGGGGCTGGATGTGGTGGTGTTTA
>SLIY01000249.1 GCA_007135385.1 Leptolyngbyaceae cyanobacterium CSSed165cm_216 | reverse complement strand
GGGACGCCCGACAATGGCGACGCCTGGAGCTTTGACGAGGAAGGCTGCATTGGTTCGAAGGTCACGGCAAAACCACGTATTTGAATATCACCATGCAGAAACAGGTAAGGCTTAAGCCTATGGTAAGGGTTCCCTAGAACTTCAGTAGAATTAACCCAAGTTGGCCTATGGAATTGTGACAATCATCACGTTTTCGTTAAGCGGGGCGACCCAGGCGGGCACCGGAGCCAGTGGCCACTGCATTTTCCGTCCCTAGCCCAGCGGGAATTCCTCTTATCATTCAACCGTGTAGACCAAGCCTGCCGAAGGGATGTTCCTATTTCTTAGGAGATTTCTTAGTATCTAGGCAGCGTAGTAAAGGACAGGAATCATGAAAGTATTTGTTGCGGGTGCAACAGGAGCAACGGGCTCCAGGGTCGTAACCCACCTGGTAGAGCGGGACATTGAGGTGAAAGCCTTTGTGCGGGATGCTGCGGCTGCCAGGGCTCTTCTACCCCCCCAGGTGGAATTGGTAGAGGGAAATGTGACCGACAAAGACAGCATTCGACGGGCGATTGAGACCTGTACGGTGGTCATCTGTGCCACCGGGGCTCGGCCTAGCCTTGACCCCACTGGCCCCTACCAGGTGGACTACGAAGGCACCAAAAATCTGGTTGACGCCGCCCAACAAGCTGGGATTGAGCAGTTTGTAATGGTGTCGTCCCTCTGTGTGTCTAAGTTCTTTCACCCCTTAAACTTGTTTTGGCTAGTGCTGTATTGGAAAAAACTGGCGGAAGACTACCTGCAAGCCAGTGGCCTGACCTATACGATTGTGCGGCCGGGGGGGTTAAAAAATGATGACGACGATACCCGTCCATTGGTGATGGCCCCGGCTGACACCTTGTTTGAGGGCAATGTTCCCCGCTGGCGGGTCGCTGAAACCTGTGTAGAGGCCCTACACCTGCCCGAGGCCCGCAACAAAATTGTGGAAATCGTGGCCCAGGAGCATGCCGCTACCGAACCTTTCTCAGCCCTCTTCGCTGGCGTGGCCTAAGGGGCCAGCTCCCCCAGAATCTTAAATCGCATATGGTTGACGGCCAAATCCCCGAGGCGCACCTCTGGGGTATTCTCCGGGCGGATCAGCTTCTCAAAGGGAATGCCCTTACCCATTTCCACGTGCCACCAGGGTAACCCCATGAAAAAGCGGGTAGGGTAGGGGCCGCCGTCTTCCACATCATCCGGGTTTGATTCCATGGGTAACCAGCCAAAAC
Source organism: Leptolyngbyaceae cyanobacterium CSSed165cm_216 (assembly GCA_007135385.1). Lineage (GTDB taxonomy): Bacteria > Cyanobacteriota > Cyanobacteriia > Phormidesmidales > Phormidesmidaceae > Nodosilinea. Next base: position 2,914 of record SLIY01000249.1, on the reverse strand, counting down.
CAGGCAGGTAGAATTCGATCCATACATGGTTAAAGTCGGGTTCTAAGTAGATGCCAGCCTGGTCGGCCTGTCCAGGGCATTTGTAGCGCCCCACGGTACGGCAGGCAATGCCGTTAAGCCGCATCAAAGCCAGTAGTAGGCCCACATATTCGCCGCAAGAACCGCGCCCCCGTTGCAGGACGACGTCTGGGGTTTCAATCGCTGGGGTCACAGCATAGGACAGTTTGTCATACACGTAATTGCGGATACTAAGCACCTGGCGCAGCAGGTTAGTTTCAGTGCCAACGCTATCTCGGGCCGCCGCCTGGATGGTGGGGGTATGCATGGCTAGCTCATCATCGTCAATTAGGTAGCGGGGGCCAAATTCTGGCGGTAGGGCCGGGGCCGATTCCACCTGGCGAGGGGTGAGTTGATATTTAATGCCGTACACCTCGACTAGGGCTTTCCAGCCGAACAGGTGACGCTCGTGGGGGTCTAACCGGTCAAACCGGTAGCTGGCCACCCGCTCCCCACTCTGCATCACCTCCTGAAACGGCATGCCCACGGGTTCCACAGACCGCACCACCTGGCGATCGGTAGTGGTGGGGAAGGCGATGCGCCATTCGATGTTGTTTAGGGGAATGGCGTCTTCTAGGGCGTCGATTTCTTCCACATAGGTCATTTCCATCAGGTAGCCGTTGGTGCGGCAGTAGCCGGCGTCCTGGTACCAGTGGTAGCTCAAGGGGTGAATTAGGGTGCGATCGCGGAACGTCAGCTCATAGGGCTCTTCGCCATTCGGGTCATCCCGTACGTAAGGTTCTTCGTTAGCATAGGCCACCCACAGGGTGCCGCTCTCGGGCTGGGTGTGGGGTGGCACCGCCAGGCCAGTGGGGGTGGGAAACGGGGTTAGCATTTTCACCACCAGTTCCCCGGTGGCCCGATCTAGGCAGTAGACGGTTTGCTCTAGCTGGTCGCAGCACCACAGATAGTCCCCCCATACAGAGAGGTTTTGCACTCCGATGCCAGGGGCCGGAAACTGGGTAATCCGTCGCCCAGTTTCGCGATCGCACACATAGATATAGCCTGCTTTTTTGCAGCTGACGTAAAGGGTGCTTTCCCAAACGGCAACGCCATCTGCGGTGTAGGGCAGGGTCAGTACCGGTGTAGGGTTGATGTCGGCCAACGGTGTGACAAAGACACCGTGGTTCTTAGCTACCCAGACGCGATCTTGCCAACAAGCCACCCCCGTAGCCCCCTCAAAGGCCGCTGCGTGGCGAGGATTCAAAATTTCGAGATTGCTGGTTTTGGGGTCAATGCGCAGCAGGTAGCCCCGAAACGGGTCCACGGCTAGCAGCGACTCCCCCTGCAGCGTTAGACCATAGAGCGCCTTAACGCCAATGGGCTGAATCAGCGGTACGGCTTGGGGGGAAGCAATGGGAGAGATGCCCGGAGGGGAAAAGATAGATTCAACCATAGATGGCGTAGGACAAGCTTTAAAGACAAGGCAGAGCAGGGGTGGTCCTATCCTAGGGGACGGCGATCGCCAAAAGAGTTTAAGGCGATACCACCGCAGTATCTGGTTCGTAATAGGGTTGCAGCCAGTCTAAGGTCAACTCATACAGGTGGTCAATTGCCCAGTCAGCCCGGCGATGAATCATTTGGTAGGGATAGGCATGGGCTACCCCCAACACGGGCACCCCAGCCGCTTTCGCGGCCGCGATTCCCGCAAACGAATCTTCTATCGCTAAGCACTCCGCCGGGGTCAGGGCTAACCCTGGAAAGGCTTGATTCAACTGCTGAATCGCCAGTTGGTAGCTGTCGGGTGCCGGTTTACTGCCGGCCTCAGTGACGTCATCCCCAGAGACAATCACCGCCATGTACTCGTCAATGCTGGTCAGGGACAGGACCGCTTCAATCTCCGATCGCCGTGCCCCTGATACCACCGCCAGCTTCAACTCGGCCGCCCGACACTGGTAAATCACATCCTCCAGGCCAGGATACAGGGGAAGCGGATCCATTTGGGCCAGATGCTGACGGTAACTGGCTGCCTTACGCTCCAGCAAGCGGTTTAAATACTCCTCCGATACCACCCGCCCTTGCCGGTCTAGCAAGGCACCGAGACAGGCCCGATCGGTGCGCCCCAAACAATAGTGGTTGTAGTCGTCTAGATTGGGGCGCAGATTTTCCTCTAGCAGCAGATCCTCAATCAGGCGTTGGTGCAGGTCTTCGTCGTTAATCACTACCCCATTAAAGTCGAGTAAAACTGCCCTTAATGCCATAACCCCAGCGTAAGAAATGTTAAGAGGTGCTATCCACCGCATTGCCCCCTCTAGCTTAGCCTGGTTTGCGGGTACTCAAAGCGCGTGGATCTCCCCCTCAGCCAGTCATTGATCCAGTTCCGGGAGAATCCCATGACGATCCCATTGGCCAGACCCGATCGCCTGCGTTGAGGGACGTGCCCCAGACAGGTGCTATCGTCAGCCCCGTAGTTTCACTGAAATCTCTCGCTACCCTCGCCCAGAGTACCGTAGATCAACCATGGTGACAGCTGGTGCCAACTCGGAGAATAGGACACAGTTCTCAAGGCACTCGCTCTCCCAAGGACACCTACAGATATGGATACTCAAACTTCCACCATTCGCTCCCGGGGTATGGAACTGCTGATGGAATACAAGCAGTCTCCCTCTGTAAACCTGCGCAATCGCCTGGTCAGGCTCAACGCTGGGTTGGTGAGAAAGATTGCCCACCGGGTTAGCCACCAGTGCTCAGAACCTTACGAAGACTTAGAGCAAATTGGCTACATTGGTTTGATTCGCGCCATCGAGCGGTTCAACCCCGCCCAAGGCTGTGCATTTAGCTCCTTTGCAGTGCCCTACATTCGGGGTGAGATGCTGCACTTCCTGCGCGATCGCGGTACTACGGTTAAGATTCCCCG
>SLIY01000379.1 GCA_007135385.1 Leptolyngbyaceae cyanobacterium CSSed165cm_216 | reverse complement strand
GGTAGCCAATGTGCAAGACTACTGGCAGCAGTTGCCCCATCGCCCCACCTATGTGACCGAGGCCCCAGAAGTGGATGGCTTTTTAGAGCTAGTCAACCAGTTGTTGGCTTAACTCCCGCCGGGTCGGGAACGTGCTCTCTGTACTCACCTCTATATAGGCGCACTGCGGTGCGCCCCAACTCACCCTACCCTCCGGGAAGCCGCTCCGCGTCTACCCCCCTTCCCACCCATCTCCTCTCATCCAATTCCCCGCCAGGGCAGACACACCGGTCTGCCCCTACGCCGTCTCCATTCACCAACTCAAAACTCAAAACTTCCCCCCCCACCCATCCCCCTCCCCACCTTTACCCTACGGGAAGCCGCTCCGCGTCTACACTCGCTCCCCTCCCCTCCCCACTCCCTCAGGCGTATTTTCCGTACATTTCCCCTGAGTCAGGCCTGCTATGATGGCAAACGATTAGATTTACTCCTCATCCCCCGCTCTAGCGCAAGCCATGTTTTACTTTGACCCCCTCTACTTTGTCTTAATCATTCCCGGTATGCTGCTGATGTTTTGGGCCCAAAGCCGGGTTAAGGGCACGTATCGCAAATACTCCAAAATCCAGTCTTCCATGGGGATGACGGGAGCCCAGATTGCCCAGACGATTTTGGCCAAAAAGGGAATTCGTGGGGTTAAGGTGGAACCCGTAGCCGGGGAACTGACCGACCACTACGATCCTGGCGCTAAGGCAGTGCGCTTGTCCCAGGGGATTTATGGGTCGAGCTCGTTGTCAGCGGCGGCGGTGGCGGCCCACGAGTGTGGTCATGTGCTGCAAGACGTGGAGGGTTACAAGTTTATGAACCTGCGGGCGGCTTTAGTGCCCGCGGTCAACCTGGGATCACGGCTGGGGCCGATTCTGATTATGGCCGGGCTGTTTTTTCAGCTGTTTAACTTGGCCTGGCTGGGGGTGTTTTTCTTTGCGGCGGTTTTAGTCTTCCACGTAGTTACCCTGCCGGTGGAGTTTGACGCTTCGAGCCGAGCGTTGCGGTTGGTGGATGAGTTAGGGATTTTGCAGGGAGAAGAGCATAGGGGAGCCAAAGCGGTCCTCAATGCCGCAGCTTGGACCTATGTGGCCACGGCTTTCTATGCGGCGCTTAACTTGCTCTACTACGTTACGCTGATTAGCCGTCGCAGTAGTTAGCGTTTGCCCCTAAAACCTACAGCTGGGTAGCTTCAGAAACTCTGCCTCTGCCGGGGTGGTGGTACGCCCCAGAACCTGGTTGCGGTGAGGGAACGCCCAAATCGCTGAATCACCCGCCGGTGGCGATAGGCATAGTCTAAGGGAGACCCGAACTCGGGGTAGTGCTGGTGTAAGACCTCGACGAGGGCTACACAGTTGCCCATACTTGCTATTTGGCCGGTGCGGATCGTCAAACCAGACGTTGAGAATATCGGTGACACGGTCCATAGCACGCCTCTAGGTCAGCACGAGGGGATCGACGGCGTAGTCCTCCCAGCCCTGGTGGTGCCGCTCTGAGATGTAGGGTGTCAAGGTGAACTGAGGTTGATCGTCGTTGCTGACATCAATCCGCAAAAACGAGTAGGGACGACGGCGATCAGCCCTGTGGCCGGTCAGCCCCAGAAACAGTTGAGACTTTGCCACCAATCGCAGTTCCGCTGGACGCTTGTCAGACTCCCCGGCAAAGGTTTCGTACAGCATCGCCCCTTCCAGTCGTTGCCGCCGCAAACTAAGACCACTGCCGCCGCAGACCACCCAGTTGATGTGGCGATCGGCATGGCCAGTATCTACAGTTTTCAGGTATTCAAAACAATGGGCATGGCCATTGAGCACCAGGTTTACCAGGGGGCGATCGCGAATGGCCTCAGGTACTGCTGCTACCACCTGATCGAGCACCCAACGCAGGTTCTGGCGAATGGCCAGGGTTTGCCCCTGACTCCATTTGGTCATTTCGGTGACGTAGGGGGGGTGGTGGAAGTAGAGAATGCGGCCCCGTACCGCTGGATCTTGCCAGGAGGCAACCAGCTGCTCTTGCAACCAAAGCAACTGCTCCGTATCAACCAGGGCCGTGGGGTTAGCATGGAGCTGCTTATCAAGATCGATCAGCATTTCATCAAACTGTTCGATCTTGGCTTGCAGGTCGTCCAAGCGCTCCGGTCGATGGGGATCGGTGGCCTGCAAGTGCATCGCCTCATCAACGACGGCTTGGCGCTGCTGCTGTACGCTATCGTGCTGCTCGAGCAAATACTGACGATAGGCGGGGGTGCTGGTCTGGTTCAGCAATGGGGAGGGATCGTTAAAGGTACTGGAGTCTAGGGCAAAGAAATCGATGCCATTATAGCGGAAAGTATAGTAGCGGTTAGGCAGGCGGGTAAACTGCCCTGGTTGGTAGTGCAACCCTTGGTGACCATCCTGCCAAGGACCATAGTGGGCCTCCAGGTGGGCCTCCAGCCGCTCGGCCGGGATCGCTTTAAGGTAGTCCAAAAATGCCCGGGCATAGGCGTCGCCCACCCCGGAACCATGGCAGCCCATATTGGGACTGAGATTGACCCCTAGCAGCTTGTGGAGGGGCTTGGTCATTTGGATCAGCGCGCTATAGGCCAGGGGTAGGTTGTAGTAATCGTGGTTGCCCGGCACTGCCAAAAAGGGGAACCGAAAGACCATTTGATCGTAGGCAATGTGATCAGGGCGATCGCCGCCTACCAGCCACTCCCGATAGGGACGAATGAAGTTTTCTGGATATTGCTCCTTAGAGCCCACCTGATACACCACATCACCGGTATGCAGCAAAAAGCGGCAATCTGGCAGGTGGGGCAGCATCTTCTGGGCAATGCGCCGCTGGGGGTGATGGTCGGGGTGGGGGCCAGAACCGCTGTCACCAATCACTAAAAAAGAAAACTCACCTCGATCATCACGGGGTTGACCATCCTGCAAAATCAGTCGAGTTTGATCAATTTGCCGGGCCACCAAGGTGGGATGCTGCCAGCAGACCCGCTCTTTCATCTTGGCGACTTTGGTCAAAATGGGAGGGTCGAGGATGGAAGTCATAGCGGGCAAGTCTGGGGGCAAAGGGAGATGGAAACAACGGGATAGAGCAACCTGGGCAGCGGCGAAAAGCGTTTGCACAGACCCTTCTACCTAGGGTAATGCCAGTTCCTCAGATTTGCCGAGGTTAGGTGGGGAAGGTGGGGAGGTGTAGATGCGATCGCAGCTTCCTGTTCGGCGAAGCCGTGCTCGAAGAGTAGGGTAGAGGTGGGGGGATGGGGAGAGAATGTTGGGTATCGGGTTGACGGTTCATGGTTCACGGTGCTCTTAAGGAACTTCCTCAGTCACAGGTTGAGGGATTAAGTCAAATCCTAAACCCTGCTTGACGTTGCTGACCTTGATGACACGATGCGCAGCACTGGGTCGGGCGCTCCTCAGAAACCAATTCAGTCGGTGGGCCTCTAATATCCCTTTAATATCCCTCTAATATCTCTGTTGGCCTAGGCGACTGGCCTAGGCGACCTGCTCGAGCCAAGCCTGCCGCCGGGGGAATTTCGATTTCCCCTTCTCGTTGCGCACGGCCTCCGGCCTACAACCAGGGACCGTCGCCCCTTTGGAGCACCAGCATAACTGTTGGCCACCCTGCACCCAACGGAAAGGTGCCACCAGGACAATATGCCCGGTGAATGTCAGGTGCTCACTGTGTTCCTTTCACTGTGTTCCCTTCATATCGTGCTCACCCCAGCGGGGTGAGTAGGTAGCCGCCTTTTACCTTTTGCCTGCTACAGGTATGGGCTGCGTCCTCCGCACGGGCAAATCCCTACTGCCTTTAACAACCCATGGAAGGTGCCCGGTTTTAGGGTCAAATCCACAGGGCTCAAGCCTTGATCCGTCGCGGCCGTCATCGAGTCTGGCTGCGAGTTCTGTTTAAAAAATAATCGGGGGAACAGCCCGCAGCAGCAGCTTAGGACACACTTCCCCCCGTGAACCGGTCGGATCGAAGTTAAGTAACCGAAGTCAGGGCTACTTAGCCACCTTTTCTTTGAACAATTTACCAGCCGAAAAGGCAGGCACTGTGGTGGCTGGAATCACCATGGTGTCGCCCGTCTTGGGATTGCGCCCTTCACGCTCTTTCCGTTCACGGGGCTCGAAGGAACCAAAGCCAACCAGGGTAACCTTGTTC
>SLIY01000366.1 GCA_007135385.1 Leptolyngbyaceae cyanobacterium CSSed165cm_216 | reverse complement strand
GCGGTATTGACACTATCCCCGACGACGCCATATTCTAATCGCTGGCACCCTCCCAAGCTTCCCACCATGACTGGACCAGTAAAGATGCCAATCCGAATTTGGATGGGAGGATGTCCTTGATCGCTCCACTGCTGATTCAGCTGGGCTAACCGTTGCGCCATCGCCAAGGCACAATAGACTGCCTGTTGGGCATCAGTGGCAATTGCGGCTGGGGTAGTACTGGGAATCGGTACGCCAAAAACGGCCATTAGACCATCGCCAATAAATTTATTCACCACGCCATGGTGCCGCTGCACCTCCTCCGTCATGGCCATAAAGTACTCATTCAACCAGCCCATCACCTGCTGGGGCGACTGTTGTTCTGACAGGGTAGTGAAGTTGCGAATGTCTGAAAACACGATCGTGGCGGTCAGGGTTTGGGCCGGTAGTCGCCCCTCCTCCGTCAGCCGCTGACGTTCGTCCCACAGGGCTTGGGCAATTTCTGGAGAGGTTTGTTGTCCTAACAGCCGGAGGGTGATCATCTGTTGTTGCTGGGCCTGGCTAAGGCGCAGACTGGTGGTAATAGTACTGCTGATCACAAAGGCGATCGCAGGGACTACCACCGGCACCCACACCGCCACGGCCATCAGCCCCACCCCAGCCCCCAGTAGGCTGCCCAGCAGTGTGGCACTCCCCAACACCGATATCCACAGACGGCGTGCCATCAGGGACCAGCCAATGCCCAGCCCACCCCAGACGACAATCCAGCTGTATTCCAACCCCTGGGGCCATACCTGCAGCAGGGGGCGATCGTCGAGTACAGCGCTAATAATTTGGCTGGTAGCGTGGGCTTGAAGGTCTACCCCGTACACCAAGCCAGGGTTATCAGAACTGACCGCTGCCGAGTTGACCAAATCCTTGACGCTCAAGGAGGTAATGCCCACCAGGACAACGGCATCGTCGATCCAGGCGGGGTCAACGGCCCCAGCCATCACCTGGCGCAGGGAGACCTGGCGAAAGGGGGCTGCACCACTGCGGGGGTTCAGCAGCATCTGGTTACCGGCGGCATCGGCCCAGACATAGCCCCCCGTGTGGGGGTACACCCGCGTCAGTTCGGTGGTGCCAAACCGAATCGCCTCTGGATCGCGGCGGCCATTTTCCATCGCCAAGCCATCCTGGGCTAGGTAGCGTTCCGCCAGGCGGATGGCCAAGGCAAAGCGATACACCCCGTCTGCCCCATACACCCCGAGTAAAATACGCCGCACAAACCCATCGTCATCCAGGGGTAAATCCACAAACCCAATCCGGTCAGGGGGTAGGGGCTGAGGCGGGGCAACAGGATTGGCTAACACCTGCTCAATTCCCACGACGTAGGAGAAGTCTGCCCAGGCCTGTACTAACGCCTCGTGGCCGGGGTTAACCGGAAAATCACGGTAGATATCGATGGCTACGGCCCGGGGTTGATGGCGATCCAGCACCTGCAGCAAATCCGCCAGCACCTGATCCGGCACGGGGTAGGTGCCCAGGGCTTGAATATCCATTTCATCGATACCCACAATTAACAGGCGTTCATCGGTGGGTTCTGCCGGACGCAGACGTAGTAGGGTATCGAGGGTTCTTAGCTCCAGCCCCTGAAACCCCCCCGCCAGACGCATCAGGACAACTAAGGCCAAAATGGCTAGCCCTGGCCAGGTCGATGGTCCGTAGGTTTCCAGTTGCCGTCGGAATGTTTTCATATCAGCATTGGGCACCACGGGTACCAGGTTTATTCTACGTCCAGGGTCGATGGCGGCCAATGGGGAGCAGGCACCACAATGTAGCCTGTGGTGGGATCTCCCAAGACCCAACTGCATGGAGCATCGGCGGCTACCGCAGACGGTGGATTACCAGCTACGGGGCCAGTCCCCCAATACCACCAGTAGGCTGCCACATATGCACAGGTAAGGCTGTCCAATTGGTCTTCCACCGCCTTCATCGCTTTACCCGTGGTGGGAATCGGCGGTAGATCGTCAGCGGCCAGGGGCAAGGCAGGTTCGAGGGTGGGCAAAACCTGTAATTGCAAGCGACGCAGCTTATCCAGTTCGGGGCGGCGCTGGGCCAGGGTGCCCTTTTTGTACTTGAGAATTCGACTCAGGCCAAATAAATGTACCGTCGCCGGATGGGGAAAAACTTCTAGTTGAAATCGCCCCTGGGGCTGAGGGGCTGTCTCAGGGGCATGGCGAAACCCACGAGCTTCTAAGGCCAGGCCAAAGGCAATTAGCTTTTCAGCAAAGGGGCGATCGCGATTGGCTGGATAGCAACCGGCATCGTAGCGACCAAAGTATTTATGGGCCAGGCGATCGGGCAGCCGCATGCCAGTCTGGTTCGGAATTAGGGTGGGGGCATCCACGGCGATCGCCGCCGTAGAGACCTCCTGAGTCCAGTCATCCACCCAGGCCAGAATCTCGGGGACCGTGGTCAGCCGTCCGAGGTGGCTCAGGTATAAGCGCCCCTGCTGCCAAGTTAGGCAACACACCCCCGATGGCCCCGACTGCCAACCCAGATCAATGCCTAAAAATTGATACACCGGAGCGCTCACTTCTCCAGCCGTACCACATACCACTGCATGGTCTCCCCTGGGCTCAGTTCTAACTCGCAGGCGGTGTCTCGCAGGTGGCAAGCCTGCTTTGTGAGGTCGCTAAACCGTTGCAGATCCCTGGGTAGGCTGTCCTGCCGTTCTGCCAACAGGGCAGACAACTGGGCCAATAACTCGTCAGGAGTCAAAAATACCTCGGCTTGGCCGGGCCTCAGCACCACAAACATATCCTCCTGATACATGATGTTGTCGGGCATGGCAAACTCCGGGCAGGGGTAGAAAGGCAGAAGGCAGAAGCATGCCCTGTTCGCGCAGCGGCCCCAGGCGATGTCCTGAGTTGGTCGAAGCAGGGGCAACTTGTCGTTTCGTAAGCGACATGAAACGCGAAGCGCCTCCAAAGGAGGAAGGGGTAGAGGGTAAAAGGCAGCTTGCCCCTAACCCCGCAGGGGTTAGCCCAATGGATTATGACTTGCTAAGGTCATCCTAAACCGGGGAGAGCACCTTTGCATCAGACTGTGAATTTCCTTTGGGAATAGCCCTAAACTTCTGGATCCGGTGGTAGGATAAAAGAGCATTCACCGAAAACCCGACCGGCTTACCGGGGTTTTTGGGATTTAACCCTTCCTTAGACATGCCGATTTATGTGGTGTCTGGCTTGGGTTTTTCTGTGTTATCGCGACTCGTAATCCGCTCTGGTGCTATGGTTCAGACTCCGCTTAAATCAACCCCGTCAGCGTCTTCAGCAGAGGTGCAGAAGCGCTCCAAGCTCGAAGGCATTAAGGAACGCAGTAACTTTCTGCGCCAGCCCCTGGCCAGTGAACTGCTGGAAGATACTAACCACTTTACTGAGGATGCGATTCAAATCCTCAAGTTCCATGGCTCTTACCAGCAAGATAACCGCGACAACCGGGTGAAGGGGCAGGAAAAGGACTATCAGATGATGCTGCGCACCCGCAACCCCGGCGGGTTTATTCCCCCTGAGCTCTATCTCACCCTCGATCGCCTGTCGGACCAGTACGGTAACGGTACCCTGCGGGCCACCACTCGCCAGGGGTTCCAGCTGCATGGGGTGTTGAAGCAAAATCTCAAGGCGACGATCGCGGCTATTGTCAATAGTCTGGGGTCCACCCTGGGGGCCTGTGGCGACCTGAACCGCAACATCATGGCGCCGCCCGCCCCCTATAAAAACCGGCCTGAATATCGTCTAGCCCAGGAGTACGCTAACCGGATCGCCGACCTGCTGCGGCCCCAAACCGAGGCCTACTACGAAATCTGGCTGGATGGGGAAAAGGCCGTTTCGGTGGAAGAGCACCCCGATGTGGTGGCAGCTCGACAACGCAATGGCAATGGCACCCTGGTCCACGACACTGAGGAACCGATCTACGGCACCCACTACATGCCCCGTAAGTTTAAGTGCGCGGTGACGGTGCCCGGCGACAATTCCATTGATGCCTATACCCAGGATGTCACCCTGGTGGTGATGACGGACAAAAAGGGCAACCTGAAGGGGTTTAACGTGCTGGCGGGCGGCGGCCTGGGTCGCACCCACAATAAAGAAGAAACCTTTGCCCGCGCCGCCGATGAAATTGGCTATGTGGACAAAGACGATGTCTATG
>SLIY01000365.1 GCA_007135385.1 Leptolyngbyaceae cyanobacterium CSSed165cm_216 | reverse complement strand
GTTGAGGTACACTCTGTTTGAATCGAGGTCATGGTTCCAAACCGCTGAACGCTTTGTGTTTATTGCATTCTCGCTGTTTGTTGACCCCGATTCACCTTTTCTTGTGAGATATCCGGGATATAGCCAGGGGCGTGGCTTGTAATCCCGGAAGGCACAGCCGTATCAGCATCGAATACGCCTTTTTCTCGTTCAACCGCCATCAAGTCTTTTACCCTATCCCATAGGGCAATTGTGCGATCGGTTACAGAAGCAAGAAAACTGCCGTCACCGAGATAAGGACGGTAATTGGACTGAATGAAGCTACGCACGTCGATCATCCTTTCCCAATCGCCAGGTGCGAAGGAAAGCGTAGGGCGATTGATACCCGTATTGGGCAGGTTTTGTTGGAATGGTAGCGATAGGGTTTCAACAGTCATGGGCAAGTTCCCTGGCTTAGATTACAAGCAGAATGCAGCAAACCGGATTAAATCAACGATTACGTCTCAGTTACTGAAGTTTATAGCTCTTTCAAATCCGCGGTTAAAACGGTATTAGATGATACGCTTTAATTCTTCTGAAGTAGCGGAAGCTTTGCTGGGCCTAGATGTTAACCTGACTATTACCATAAGCCTGGAAAAGCCAATTTCACAGCCCAGAAAAATGGTGATTTTAGTATTTTCTCAAACCTAGTTCTAGGTTAATACTTTTCTTTTAGTATCAATCCAGATTGAAGTAAGCTTAAGAATTATTTTGGATTAGAGCGTGATTGCAGCTCGATTGGGCCTTGAAGCGAATTTAAATCCCTATTTCCATTGCCAGCGTTCTCGCACCCCACATTCCGGAAGCCTATCCATGGCTACAGTCAGGGCGAGGCCGATTCAACCATCCCCATTGGACCTATCTAATTCCCTAGCGCTCAGGTGTTTTGAGATAACACAGCGCATCATCGCTGGCGACAAATTATCCCTCCCCCCCGGATTGTTCTGGTTTAAGTCGTAGTGGTATTACCCGGGATTGAAGCGTTGAAAACGTGCTTACATCTCAAGTCCACCTCGGGATTGGGAGTTTCTCCACAGCGGAGGTGATCGCATTTTGGCAGGCGGCTCAGTGGGATGGCGACAGGGGCTTTACGGCCCAGGGCGATGCGGCCTGGGCCTGGCTGGTCAATCTCAATCACACCTACTTTGTTAGCGACTGTTTGGCTATTGGCCAACCCCAGGTCGAACCCCACGGCCACGGCTGGCCGATTACCGCCAACATTGCCGAGTGGACTTGGACATGCAACATTGACGTGCTGCACAGTGACTACGTGCTGTTTGCCCGCGCCCAGGGCGAGAGCCTGGGGGGCGTGGTTCTCCACCACGGCCTGCGCAACATCATTCTGCCAGCGCTGACCCTGCAATTTGCCTCCCTCAGTGAGCTGTTTGGCGGCTCGGTGCGGGTGGAGCAGGTGTTTGCCTACCCAGGGTTGGGGGCGGCCACGGTGCAGGCGGCCCTGCGCAGCGATGTACCCCTGCTGGTGGGGATTGTGTTTTTCAGCGCCCTGTTTGTCTACACCGGCAATACCCTGGCCGATCTGGCCTACCCCCTAATTGATCCGCGCATTCACTTAGGAGGCTGGCGGTCATGACGATCACGACTCCAGCTCCTACCCTGGCTTCTCCCCCAATTCAGGGCCGCAGCAATCGGCCACGATCGGCCGCTGTTGGAGCGGTTGTGTCTGAGGGATGAAGGAGTAGGCGAGGCCCCTGCACAACCAGGGTTGAGTCATCGCATTCTAGACCTGACTGGCAACCCTGCCAAAACCGCTGAAATCATTGTGGAGAGGGCACTGTAACCCCTAGCCTTGCCAAATCCCCTGTCCGCTGTGAATTGGTTATGCTGTTGTCAGCTGTTTTTGAAGGAAGCCCTATGCATCAGCGGAACGTGTTGTCTGTGATAGCCTGCTCCGGCTCGTTGGCGATGGCGACGGCATTCGTTAGCCCGGCTTCTGCGAGCTTGATCGCTCAGCCTGATGCTGACCAATTGCCATCAGACGTTACTGTTATGGCGACAACCCAGACTCAGGGAAACACGCTACGAGATGCCCTGGGCTGTGGTTGTGCTACCTGCCAAGCCAGCCAGCGACAAACCATATTCTAGATTCCCCTGGCCTAGACCGTCAGTGAAGCAGCGGTTCTAGATAGCCCAATACTCGGTTTGACTAGGGCGGGGACAAGGCGATGGCCAAAGGCCGGTCTTTGACCATCGCTGGAATCGGTCTGGGAAATTCGCCGTGCCCAGTCTGGCCAGGGGGGGTGCCGTCTACGATCGCCAACACCACTCGCCGGGCCAAAAGCTGACGACTATCCGCAAAACTGAGCCGAAACCGCTGCCGTCCCACGTTCCAGCAAAGCTCCAGGTGTTGCACCGTCCCCGCCAGCACCCGATCCGCTAAATTCCACCGCTGGGTTACCGACTGGCAAAAGTCGCGGAATCGTGGGGTACTGGGTCGCGCGTAAGGGGGAAACAGCTGATCGGGACGACCTTCAACAAAGGTGTGCAGAGCGGCGGGGTGGGGGTCGAGGTGGTGAACAGCGGGCGATCGCAGGTGAGGAATTTCCAGCGCCGCAAACTGATGGTGCCGCTGGTGCAGCCATTCTCCCGCTGGATCGATCCCCACAAAGCGGTTGCGCATCGCGGCTTTCTTTTGCAGCAAATGGATACCCAGGGTGAGGACCTGGGGGCCTGCGCCGATGATGGCGATGTCGGTAGAGGGGGGATTGAGGATTGGGGATTGGGAGGGGCAGGGGTGGGTTGGTCGGGCATCGGGTTTCGGGTTTGCCTTTTGCCTGACACCTAACACCCGACACCTAACACCTAAGACCCGACACCTGCCCGTTCCGCCTGCGATGATAATCATTATCAATTAAATTTGAGCACAGTTCCCCGATGATTCGCATTTCCCCATTAATCGCATTGAAGAAGAAGAGAGGTTGTTATGGCTGGGGCGCAGAAATTGGGGCGGGCTGAGGCAAAGCCTGAGACTGTCTACTATTCATGGCGGTGGCAGGGGAGGGCGGCGACCATCGCCTACGATTTACCACCTGCCGCAAATCGCCCGCCGCAAGCTGTAAACTTTCCCCCACCCTATAATAGAAAATGATTATCATTCCCTAAATGAGGTTGACTATGGTTGCTGCTGAGGTGCAACGCTCTGTTCCGGTTACGGTGCTGACGGGTTACTTGGGGGCGGGCAAAACCACTCTGCTGAACCGCATTCTCACCCACGAGCACGGCAAAAAGGTGGCGGTGATCGTCAACGAGTTTGGCGAAGTAGGTATTGACAACCAGCTGGTGATCGACGCCGACGAAGAAATTTTTGAGATGAACAATGGCTGCATCTGCTGCACCGTACGCGGCGACCTGATCCGCATCATCGGCAACCTGATGAAGCGACGCGACAAGTTTGACCACCTGGTGATCGAGACCACGGGCTTGGCCGACCCCGCCCCCGTGATTCAGACCTTTTTTGTCGATGACGAAGTACAGACCCAGGCCAGCCTCGATGCAGTGGTGACGGTGGTGGATGCGGCCCACATCGCCCAGCATTGGGAAGCGGAGGAAGCCCTAGAGCAAATCGCCTTTGCCGACGTGGTTTTGTTGAATAAAGTGGATCTGGTGACCGAGGCCGAGTTGCAAGCCCTGGAAGAGCGGATTCGCGCCATGAATGCGATCGCAAAAATCTACCGCAGCCGCGACGCCCAGGTTGAAATGGACGCTATCCTCGGCGTCAGCGCCTTTGACCTGGGTAACGCCCTCAAGATCGACCCTGAATTTCTCAATGAAACCACCCACGAACATGATGAAACCGTCGGTTCCATCGCCCTGGTGGAATCGGGCGCAGTGGATGGCGACAAACTCAATCAGTGGCTAGGGACATTGCTGCGCGATCGCGGCCCCGACATCTTCCGGATGAAAGGCATCCTCAACATTGCTGGCGAAGACTGCCGCTTCGTCTTCCAGGGCGTACACATGCTGTTCGACGGTCGTCAAGACCGCCCCTGGCGACCCGACGAAACCCGCAAAAACGAGCTGGTGTTTATCGGCAGGAACTTAGAAGAAATGGGATTGGAGGAGTCGTTTAGGGGATGTTTGGGTTCTCAGTTTTGAATTTTTAAGGTTGAGTTTTGAATTGTAGCTAGCTCTCAACCTCAACTTAAATCTCAAAATTCAAAACTCAAAATTATCTATCATGCCCAAACCCCTCCTTACCCCCACCTGGCAAACCCTGCTCGCTGATTACGTGACCGCCCTTGCCTGGTCGCCCGATGGCGCTCGGCTGGCCGCCTGTTCGGCGGCGGGGGAAGTGGTGGTGTTTGACGCCAAGATAGGGGCATCGGTGGCGTTGCAAGAAAAGCAGGGCTTGTCGGTGGATGCGATCGCCTTTTCCGCCAATGGTCAGTTCCTGGCCGCAGGGGGACAGGATGGCGCGGTGAGGATTTGGCAGATGACAGCGAACAGCTCAACGCTGTTGACTGAGTTGGAGAATGCACGGGTCTGGGTCGATTGCCTGGGATGGCATCCGCAGCAGTTAGAGCTGGCCTTTAGTCTGGGGCGATACGCTCAGGTGTGGGATGCGACGGCGCAAGCAGTGGTGACGACTCTGAATTTCGAGGCGTCGTCAGTGCTAGATTTGGCCTGGCACCCCAGCGGTGACTATCTCCTGTTGGCGGGTAACCAGAGCGTGAAGACCTGGCGGCGAGCCGATTGGGCCAGTGACCCCCAGGTACGGGAGACCGGAGGGGCCAGTGGTGCGATCGCCATCTCCCCCGACGGACAATACCTGGCCTCGGGCAATAACGATCGCACCCTGCTGGTATGGCCGTGGGACAATCCCTATCCCTGGCAAATGCAAGGCTTTCCAGGTAAGGTACGGCGACTGGACTGGTCGACGGTCACAGCCCAGGGAGGAGCACCCCTATTGGCATCTGCCAGTGCAGAGGGAGTGGTGGTGTGGGCTAAAGGGGAAGAGGAGGCCCAGGGATGGACGGCCCAGGTGCTGGACTTGCACAGTGGGGCGGTGACGGCGATCGCCTTTCAGCCCCAGTCAACCCTACTGGCCTCAGCCTCTGAGGATGGTTGGGTGTGCCTTTGGCAGAAGGCCACCCAGGCCGCTCAAATTTTGGAAGGGACCGCAAATGGGTTTTCGACCGTGGCCTGGTCGCCCCAAGGTCAGCACCTGGCCGCAGGGGGCTGTGGGGGAGAGGTAATAGTATGGACCCAGGGGTTGGCGGGGAAGGGGTTTGGGTAGGAGGGGTATCGAGTTGCGGGTTTCGACCTAACACCTGATACCCAATTTCCCCCCTCACCCCTCACACCCCTCGCAGACCCCGAAAAATTCCAGCGTGTGATAGTAAATCCGAAACGAGCTGGTTCCCTGGAGCCGTGCCGCCAGCTCCTGCACGAGGCAGCTATCGACGGGCACCGAAACGCCACACTGCAAACAGGTGAGGTAGTGGTGGTCCTGCTCCACGGCACTGTATAGGGTTTCCCCGGTCAGGGTAACTCGGTGCTGCACTAGCCCGAGCAACTTAAGCAGCTCCAGGGCGCGATAGACCGTGGCCAGTCCGATCGAACGCTGGCCACGAATTACCCCATGGAGGGCCTGGGCAGAGATCGGCTGAGGTTGCTGTTGCAGTGCCGCTAAAACGGCTTGCTGGCCAGGGGTTAAGTGGGGGGCAGGGGGTACTGGGACGCTTGCTCCACAAGTTTTTTGGATAGGAGGGTCGCGATCCATAGCAAGATAGGGTAAGATACTCAGGAATGATAATCATTATCATATTGTATCGCCATGGTTTTGTCTTCTCCACCATCTCCTCCGGTAGAGAGTGCTGACGTAGAGAGTGCTGAAACGTCTACCCCCCAGTCCACTCCCCCGACCGCTCCTGTGGTCCATCGTCCCCGCCGTTTACGTCGCACCGCCGGGTTACGGCGAATGGTACGTGAAACCCACCTGGCCGTAGACGACTTGATCTATCCCATGTTTGTGATGGAGGGCAACGGTCAGCGGCAGGAAGTCCCCTCCATGCCAGGGTGCTTCCGGTATACTCTTGACCTGATCCTAGAAGAAATTCAGGCGGTGGTGGAGTTGGGCATTGGGGCGATCGCCCTCTTTCCCCTGATTCCCCACGCCCAGAAAGACAACGCTGGCACCGAGAGCTACAACCCCGACGGACTCATCCCCCAGACTGTGCGGGCAATCAAGCAAGCCTTCCCCCAGCTACTAGTGATTACTGACGTGGCCCTCGATCCCTACAGCACCATGGGCCACGACGGCATTGTCGAAAATGGCCAAATTCTCAACGATGAAACTGTGGCCGTGCTGGTCAAGCAAGCCCTGGCCCAGGCCGAAGCCGGTGCTGATATGGTCGCCCCCTCCGACATGATGGATGGCCGCATCGGGGCCATTCGTCAGGCCCTCGACGCCGAAGGCTGGATCAACGTTGGCATCCTCGCCTACTCGGCTAAGTACGCTTCTGCCTACTACGGCCCCTTCCGCGACGCCCTGGAGAGCGCCCCTAAATTTGGCGACAAAAAGACTTACCAAATGGATGCCGCTAACGCCGCCGAAGCCCTCAAAGAAATCGATCTCGACATTGCCGAAGGGGCCGACATCGTCATGGTCAAGCCCGCCCTGGCCTACCTCGACATTATCCACCGAATCAAGCAGCACACACACCTGCCCGTTGCCGCTTACAACGTCAGCGGCGAATACGCCATGGTCAAAGCCGCCGCCGCCCAGGGCTGGATCGACGAGCAGCAAGTCATGCTCGAAACCCTGACCAGCATCAAACGGGCTGGAGCGGATGTGATTTTGACCTACTTCGCCAAGGACGCGGCGAGGGTGATTAAAGGAGGGGATTAGGTGTTAGGCAAAAGGCAGACCCGAAACCCGATACCCGATATCCGATGCCCGAATAACCCACCCCTCCCAGGAGGGGATGCCGATACCCATTAACCGATACCTGCAAAGGAGTCTCCCATGTCCCAACGTTTCCCTTTCCGCCGAACAGCCTTACTGCTAGCTTCTTCCGTGGCGATCGCCCTGGGTGGCTGTGCTAACGGGACCACTGAGATTGGCGAGGCTGATGCCCCGGAGGGGGCGGTGGAGACCGTTGACTTGACGGTAATGACGACGATTTTGCCGATTACCCAGTTCACCAACGCGGTGGTGGGCGATCGCGCCGAGGTGATTCCCCTGATGCCCACGAATGTGGACCCCCACGATTTTCAGGCTAGCCCGGGCGATGTGCAGGCCCTGGCCAATGCCGATGTGCTGGTGAAAAATGGCCTGGAGATGGAGTTCTTTTTAGACGACCTGATCGCCAATGCTGAGAACCCTGACCTGGTGATGATTGACTCCAGCGAGGGGATTGCAGTACTGGCGAATGAAGAGGAGGGAGGGCATAGCCACGGCCACAGCCATGGCAAGGATGATGATCATGGTCACAGTCACGACCATGACCACGACCACGCCGAGGCCGGACATCACCATCATCACCATGGGGAATACAATCCCCATATCTGGCTCGACCCCAAGCGGGCGATTCAGCAGGTGGAAAACATTCGCGACGGCATGATTGCTGTGGACCCCGACGGCGAAGGTATTTATACCGCCAACGCCGCAGCCTTCATCGCTGAACTCGAAGCCTTGGATGCCGAGATTGCCGAAAAAATGGCCCCGTTTGCCGGGCAGTCCTTTGTGGTGTTCCACGACTTTGCCCCCTATTTTGCTGAGAGCTATGGTCTAGAGACCGAGTTTTTGGTGGATGTACCTACCGTCAACCCCTCTCCCGAAGATGTGAGGCGAGTGATCGATACGGTTGAGACATCCGGCCTCAAGACAATTTTGACCGAGCCCACCGCTGGGGAGGATGCCTTTGATGCGATCGCCCAAGATATGGGAGTGGAGGTCGGCATGTTCGACCCGATTGAAGTCGGTGGTCCCGAGGCCGTGCAGCCCGAGTACTACCTGTCGACGATGCGCCAAAATGCGGCTAACCTAGCGACGTCCTTTGGGGCCGCGACCCAGCAGTCATGGCTACCGCTCCAGCAACCCCAGCCCCTGGCCATGGTTCCCTCAATCACTCGACCCCAGCCCGTGGGTCTGCGGTTTTAGGAGGGGCGCACTTGAGCACTGACGTTCTAGTCGTAGACGGGTTGACCGTATACCGCGACACCTACCCCGCCGTGCAGGATGTCTCCTTTGCCCTAGCCGAGGGCACTGACACCGCCATTGTTGGCCCCAATGGGGCTGGCAAAAGCACCCTGGTTCAAGCCGTGTTGGGGATTTTACCCCGACGCACAGGGGATGTGTTGGTGTTGGGGCAACCCCTCAGCCGCAAGGGGGTTTTGCCCGCCCGGGTGCGGCAGCAGATTGCCTACCTACCCCAAAACTTCCTGTTCGACCGTCGCATCCCGATCACGGTCAACGAACTCGTCGCCCTCGGCTGGGACAGCCTGGGACCACAACTACCCTGGGCCAATCGCCAACCGCGCCGCCTGGCGGTCAGCCGCGCCCTAGCCGAAGTCGATGCCCTGCACCTTGGCCCCCAGCCGATCTCTCGCCTCTCTGGCGGCGAAATGAAACGCGCCCTATTGGCCTACTGCCTGGTGCACCCCCGCCGCCTGCTAATCCTCGACGAAGCCCCCGCTGGCCTCGACGTCCGCGGCGAGTCGGAGTTTTACCAACTGCTCTACCAGCTCAAACAAGCCCAGGGTTGGGCCATTCTGCAAATTTCCCACGACTTAGATATGGTCCGCAAACACTGCGATCGCGTCCTCTGTATCAACCGCTCTATCCGCTGCCAGGGCAGCCCAGACTACGCGCTGTCACCCGACAACCTAGTTTCGGTGTATGGGTCGGAGTTTGTGCGGTATCGGCACCACCACTGAGAAATTTTAAGTGCTTAGTTTTGAGTTTTAAGTTTCTGATAGGCGAGTTCAATTCAAAACTCAAAACCCAAAACTCAAAACCCAAAACCCAAAACCCAAAACCCACCCAAATGCCCTCCCTCACCTCCACCCTCGAACTCTTCCAACTCCCCTTCATGCAGCGCGCCTTGATCGGTGGAATTCTCACCGGCTTGATGGGGGGGTTGTTGGGCAGTTTCACTATCCTGCGACAGCTGTCGTTTTTTAGCGATGCCCTGGGGCATTCGGCGCTGTTGGGCATCAGCTTGGGGCTGCTGTTAGGCATAAACCCCTCCTCGGTGCTGCTGCCTTTTGCAGTGGTATTTGCCCTGGGGGTGGCTTACCTACTAGAGCGCACCCGGCTGTGGACCGATGCCCTGCTGAATATTGTCTACTCGTCGTCCCTGGCAATCGGGGTGATTTTGCTGACTTTTGTAGGTCAGTACAAGGGCGGCATCAACAGTATTTTGTTTGGTGATATTTTGGCGGTGCGATCGGGGAATTTGTGGGTGAGTGCCCTGCTACTAGGGGCATGCGTACTATTTGTCGGGTTGACCCTGCGATCGCAAATTTTGCTGACTTTGCATGAACCGCTGGCGATCGCTCGCGGCATTTCCGCTCTCACCCACCGCACTATTTTCATTGTCCTGCTGGCGCTGGTGGTGGGCACATCGATCCAGGCGATCGGTGTGCTATTGATCAGTGCCTTTGTGGTGATTCCTGCCTGTGCCGCCCGCCTACTCAGTCGCAGTTTCACTGGCTATGTGATTTTGTCCGCCCTGCTGGGGGCATTAGGTGCCGTGCTAGGGATGGTGATTTCGGCTGTCTTTAATCTGCCCTCTGGACCTGCGATCGTGACGATGCAACTGGCGATTTTTTTGGTGGCGATTGTGCTGCCTAGAACCAAGCTATCAGCGGTTTAAAGTGAGAGCTATTTAATTTAAACGTCAAAGCCAGACCTCGACCAGGTTCTTTTTTCAAGTCCATCAATCCTTCATAAGCTACGTCTCAAATGATCGCCCAAACCTTCTATCTGATTATTTCTAGGGGTACAAACAGCAGGGTATACGGTGCAGGGTTGAGGAGCTAGGGGCAACCGCCCCAAACCCCTAAATCTTGCACCTTAAACCTGCTCCCGTGCCTTCCGTTGTTATTTACTTCCGCAGTTAGGATTATGACCGCACAACTCCCCTCTAAAAACCTATCCGCCGACCAGGCGATCGCGGCCTTGTCGACCCAATCTCAACCTCGTGTTTCCGATGCGGAGATGCGGCAGGCGGTACGCACCCTGCTGATTGGCCTGGGCGAAGACCCCGATCGCGAAGGGCTGCTGGATACCCCCAAGCGGGTGGTCAAAGCCCTCAAGTTCCTCACCTCCGGCTACCACCAGTCCCTCGATGAACTGCTCAATGGGGCCATTTTCCACGAAGACACCAGCGAAATGGTGTTGGTGCGTGACATCGACCTTTTCAGTTCCTGTGAGCACCACATTCTGCCCATTTTGGGTCGTGCCCACGTGGCCTACATCCCCAACGGTAAAGTCATCGGCCTTTCAAAAATAGCCCGCATCTGTGAAATGTATGCCCGTCGCCTGCAAGTGCAAGAACGGCTCACCGCCCAGATTGCCGATGCCCTCCAGGGGCTCCTGCAACCCCAGGGAGTCGCCGTTGTGGTCGAAGCCACCCACATGTGCATGGTCATGCGCGGTGTCCAAAAGCCCGGCTCCTGGACCGTCACCAGCGCCATGAAAGGGGTCTTCGCCGACGACGCCCGCACCCGGGATGAGTTCATGAGTCTGATTCGGCACAGCCCGACGTTTCACTAATACCCCCATGCCCCACTTCATCGCTATCTCCGGCCCCTCTGGCAGCGGCAAAACCACTTGGATCAGTCAGTTCCTCAAAGATCAGTCCACTCCCCAGTTCTATGTGTGTCCGGGACTGGGGGAGATCTCGATGGATCTGGCGCGGATTGGCTATCGGTTTCCCTGGGTGCAGGTGGTGGCCGAAGCGCAGCTTCGGGCGGTGCTGGCTGACTTGCCCGATCAGGCCACGGTGTATTTTGAGTGGGGTTTTCATCTCGATTTGGGGTCGCCATTTTTGGCGGGGCTAGGCTGTGAGCGAGTGGCTGTCTTGCCCCCTGATCTCACCGAGTCTGACTGGCATACCTGGGCCGACCGAGTGGTGGCGGGCAATGCCGTGGCGGCTCCGGCCAACGGTCACCTGCCAGAAGTTTGGTGTACGCCGCTGACGGGGCAGGTGTTTGACCCGCCCAGCCTGGAGGTACTGTTGTTGGAGGTAACGGGGGGCGCCTACGGCCAGGTGTGTCGCCTGAAGGGCATCTTTGAGCTCCCCAACGGACGGGCCTTCTACGTCGATTTTGTCGAGGGGCTGCCAGGGATGGAGTATACCGAGCTAAACCTGCCCCCCTGGCTGGCGGGACGGCCCAGTCGGTTTAGTGGCATTGAGGTGACGGGTTGGGGGCTAGAGCAGCAGGCGATCGCCCAAACGTTGCTTGATAGTGGTCTTTCCGACGCGGCCCTGAGCCAGTACCACCAGCATTTCTAATCCCTAGACCCCGAATTAGACCCTACCGAGGAGGTTGTTTTGGCATGAAACTTGCAGTCATTTCCTGTATTCACGGCAACTATGAGGCGCTGAATGCGGTGCTCTCAGACATTGATACCCACCGGGCAGACCAGATCTACTGCCTGGGGGATTTAGCCGGCTATGGCCCCCACCCTAATGCGGTGGTAGAGCTGGTGCGATCGCTGGATATCCCCACCTGTCAGGGCTGCTGGGATGAAGACATTGTCGAGGGACTGAACGCCTGTGAGTGCAGCTACCCCTCTCAACTGGCCGAAAAGCGAGGCCACCTGGCCCACGAGTGGACGAATCGGGCAATTCACCCCGAAGTGCGGAAATATTTAGCCACTCTGCCCATGACCCTGCGCCAGGATAACCTTTGCTTTGTCCACGGCAGCCCCAACAGCCAGCACGAGTACCTGCTGCCCAGCATGGATGGCTTCGCCGCCCTGGAACGAGTTCTGTCCGCCGAGGCTGACGTGCTGTTCTGTGGCCACACCCACGTCCCTTACCTGCGGGAGCTGGACAATGGCACCCTGTCGGTGAAGGTGCAGCAGCCGGGGCAGGGCGAAACCCAGCACCAGTTCAC
The DNA here is from genome assembly GCA_007135385.1 of Leptolyngbyaceae cyanobacterium CSSed165cm_216. Taxonomy (GTDB): domain Bacteria; phylum Cyanobacteriota; class Cyanobacteriia; order Phormidesmidales; family Phormidesmidaceae; genus Nodosilinea. The sequence goes on along the minus strand of SLIY01000365.1, from coordinate 3,138 downwards.
CGCCCCCCTCAAGCGCATCGTTAACGCCGGCTCCGTCGGCGAACCGCGCCACGGCAGACCCAATGCCACCTACGTCCTCTACGACACCGACAGCGCCCAGGTCACCCTGAGGGAAGTGCCCTATGACTACGCAAAAACCTGCGCCGCCATTATCGAGCAGGGCCTACCGCCGATCTTTGCTTGGCGATTGGCCCGGGGTATGGAGTTCGCCGAGCGGGCAGATGATCCGGGCCACGTTTGTGAGCGATAGACGGTACAAGGTATACGGTGCAAGGCTCGAACCGCAAACCGCAAACCGTAAACCGTAACTCCCCAACATTTGAACAAAACCAATGGCAAACTGGGCAATTCTAAGTGGCATCGAAGGCAATCTAGCAGCCTATGAGGCGGTGCTGGCGGACATTCGACGGCAGCGGCAGCCGGTAACGGATCTCTATATAGTCGGGGATCTGGTGGGGCTGCGGGGAGATAACGAGGCGCTGGTGCGGCGGGTGCGATCGCCCCAGCCGGGAGAACCCATACCCCAGGTCTGTACCGGCTGGTGGGAGGAGCAGTGTTTTAGCCTGCACGGTCTTCGTGGCCTACCCGATGCGCCAGAGTTAGTGGACCGTGATCGCCTTGGCACTGTGAAAGACCTGTGGGAGGCGGTGTCGCGGCAGACGGTGCTGTGGTTGGCCGACCTAGACTTTGGCTTTCATGAGCTGGATTGCTTGCTGATCCACGGCAGTACGGTCAGCTACAGCGACGAGCTGACGCCAGAGACATCGCCGCTTACCCTCTGCGATCGCCTGATCCGCGCCGATGCCAATACGCTGTTTTGCGGGCGATCGGGCCTGGCCTTTGAGTGCTGGGTAGAACCGAGCGCCCTCCAGTCTACGGTGACTACCCTAGATCAGACGGCGGCCCCCCAGGAACAAGGGAAGTCTCCCCGCCGGGTAGTGGGGGTGGGCAACGTGGGGCGGCAGGCGGGTCAAGCCTCCTATGTGCTCTACAACCCAGGCACTAACAAAGTTACCTTCAAGCAGGTTCAGGGTAGCCTGGCCAAGGGGTTTGGGGCATCAAAGGGGCTGAGTCATCGCTAAAGATCAGTGGTGCTCTAGCCATACCAGAATCCATGTGTTAATATTTGTAACATAAGCTTAAACAAATAAAGCTTTTACTCTCTCGAGGACTAACGATTATGGAAAGCAACGAAAGCAAGTTCGGGTTTGTCAACTTTGCAGAGACTTGGAATGGTCGCCTGGCTATGTTGGGCTTCGTGATCGGTGTGGCTACCGAGCTTCTGACTGGCCAAGGTATTCTGTCTCAAATCGGTCTAATGTAATCGGTCTAATGTAAGGGTTTGAGCCCCAGTAAAGCTCCTCTAGCCGGGACGTGCAGCGATTGTACGTCCCGGCTTTGCTGATGCCGGGTGGTTAACCAATGCGCTTAGCCGCCTACGAGGTCATAGGTCATGCCTCTGGCATCACTCCGGCACCTCGACCACAACCGTTACCTGAATCGGCTGGCCGTTGTAGGTCAAGGCTTCGTGGCCATTGGTATTGAATCTGACGGTAATTTTGTTGCAGCCTGGGGGGATCTGGATGAGCTGACTACAGGCGGTAATGGCTTGCCCATGCAGATCGGTGTGTTTGCCCCAACGAGGAATGAGGAGATCAGGGGATAGAGAAGTGCGCTATTATTGTGAGAATGATTATCATTTTGATAGATCGCCATGCTGTCTCCCACCTCGTTAGCCCTCGCCCCCGACCCGGTTATTCCCAAGCGGGGCCTACCGGTGACGCTGATTACGGGCTTTTTGGGCAGCGGCAAAACCACCCTGCTCAACCACATTCTCACCAACCGCCAAAATCTCAAGGTGGCGGTCTTGGTCAACGAGTTTGGCGACATCAACATCGACAGCCAGCTGCTGGTCTCCATCGACGAGACTATGGTTGAGCTGAGCAATGGCTGTATCTGCTGCACCATCAACGACGACCTGGTTGACGCCGTGTACCGAGTGCTGGAGCTGCCCGATCGCGTCGATTACCTGGTAGTCGAAACCACCGGCCTAGCCGACCCTCTACCGATCATGCTCACCTTTGTAGGTACTGAGCTGAAACGGCTCACCCACCTAGATTCTGTCATTACTGTAGTGGATGCCGAAACCTTTACCAACGACCACTTTGATAGTACCGCCGCCACCAGCCAACTCACCTATGGCGACATCATTCTGCTCAACAAAGCCGACCTCACCCCCGAGGTCAAGCTGACCTGGCTAGAGGCCTACATCCAGGGCTTTAAAGACCAGGCGCGGGTGCTGCGCTGCTCGCTCACCAAACAGGCCGACCAACTGCCCCTTGCTGCCCTGCTGGACGTGGGGCTAGCTTCGGCCCTACCTCCGGCAGTAGTCAGCGCTACTCAAGAGGCAGAACCCAACGGCCATTTGGGCAGCGATGGCTTTATGTCGGTTCCCTTCAAGAGCGATCGCCCCTTTAACGTAGACCGCTTTGAGCACTTCTTAATGGAACAGCTGCCCGCCGAGGTATTTCGGGCCAAGGGCATTCTCTGGTTTGAAGGCGAAGACCTGCGCCACATTTTTCAGCTTAGCGGCAAACGCTTTAACCTCAGCCCCGAACCCTGGACTGGCTCACCCCAAAACCAACTGGTCTTTATCGGTCGCCAGCTTAACCCCCTCCAGCTGCACCAGCAACTCGCCAACTGTTTAACCGGGACTCGCTCCCTCTGCCTGTAAAACAGGGTGTTGGGTGTCAGGTACCCGAAATCCGAAATCCAAAATCCAAAACCTCAAACCCGGATAACCCACCCCTGCCCCTCCCAGGAGGGGATTGCCCGACACCCGACACCCAATACCCTACCCCCCATGCAAACCAACACCCCCGACACCCGCCTCCCCGTCACCATCATCACCGGCTTCTTGGGCAGCGGCAAAACCACCCTGCTGAACCACATTCTGCAAAACTTCGATGCCTTCCGCGTGGCGGTGCTGGTCAACGAATTTGGTGATATCAATATCGACACTCCCGGTTCGCTCATTTTTGAGTGAGGTCGGCCAATTAGGTTAGATTTGGGCTATGGAAACTCCTCTAACCGTTATCACAGAACGGGTTGACGATATTCCCCTGCTGCTGGCTCAAC
>SLIY01000124.1 GCA_007135385.1 Leptolyngbyaceae cyanobacterium CSSed165cm_216 | reverse complement strand
TACCTTGTTCCAAACGGTCTGATTCCAGCTCGGGGGGCATTTCATCCCCAAAGAAGCGACGAAAGAAAGGGTTGTTCAAGGCATCAGGAGCCATCGCCGACACTGACCGCTCGGCATCAATCCGCACCACTGCTGGGCCGACTCGCTCCACAGCTGCCGCAATAAAATTGGCCCCATTAAACCCTACGGGCGCTTGAGCCGTGGTCTCGGGGGCTGGCTCTACCAGGGTACGCCAGGAAGTTGGTACCGTTTGGGCCACATCCTCCTGGTCGAGGGAAGTAGCAGCCCCTGAAGGGGTAACCGCCTCAGACACATAGGAATGGGCGGCCCACCCAGCGCCGCCACCTGCCACCAGTGCAGCTGAAATCCATACCAATTGCTTTGGAAAGGGTTGCTTTGGAAACGGACCCATTATCTTTCCTCGCTGTGTCACGGCCAAGCCGGTTCTCGTGCTCTGTAAATACTAACCCTGGTTGACTGGATACCGGGTATACCCACACCAGGTAACCAGCCCCAGATAACGTTAGGGCAAACTGTTCTTACTGTAGCGAATATTCGACCCGATGAAAGCGTTTCGATCGCTGCTTAATGCCCAACTGCACTTGCCAATGGGTTTCTTCTAAAGGAATTTTCGTTGCCAGCCCTAGTGGTCTGTCAAGCCAGAAGTGACGGGTCAAGAGGGTCTGCGGTGCAAGGTCTACGGTGCAAGGTTTACGGTTCAGGGCTAAGCCTCGTTGATTATGGGGCGGGTTGATTATGATTGGACTATTGATCTTTTTTGCTGAGTGCCATGGTCCCCCTTACGTTAAAGCCCGCTATTGGTGTTGTGATTGGCATCATCGCTGCTGGAGGACTGGGGATAGGACTAGGGCAACCCGCGATCGCAGACGGAGAAGCAAGTTCAAATGGACGCACTGCCACCTGTCGAGCCCCAGTCCTATCCCGCCTAATCCAGCATCGGGTAGCCCCAGGGGAAACCTTAGAGTCCATTGCTAAAGACCACAACTTGCTACCCACCACCATCATGGGGTTTAATTCCTCTGCCCAAACCGGTCAGGTGGCCCCAGGCCAAGCACTGGCGATTCCCCCTTATAACGGTATTCGGGTCAGTGTGGCTGCTGGGCAAACCTGGGCGGACGTGGCCAAGGCCTACCAAAGCCGCGCCGATCTGCTGTTTGAAATGAATGGTTGCACCAGCACTGTGCCCAGCACCATTTTTGTCCCTGGGGTCAATTGGTTCCCGGGCATTCGCACAGCGGTGAATGCCAATAGCGGCTCAGCTAACGGGACGTCTAGCCGTAGCCCCTTGCAGGGATATCCGCTACCGATTCCGGCTCCGGTGGTACTGAACTATGGTTGGCAACCGGATGCGAATCAGGACCGAGTGGTGTTTAACACTGGCATTGGGCTATCCAGTCCAGCTGATACCCCGATATTGGTCGTGGGTCCTGGTACGGTCGCCTTTGCCGGAGATGACCCGGTCTATGGCAAGTTAGTGGTGGTCAACCATGCCCAGGGGTTGCAGACCCGCTATGCTAACTTGGCCAATGTCAAGGTGTCTGTGGGGCAGTCCCTCCGCCAGGGGGATACGCTAGGGCAGTTGGCGGCTAATAGTCAGAGCCCCGACTCCATCCTCTTTTTTGAAGTCCGCCTGAATTCCTCCCAGGGATGGGTGGCTCAAGATCCACGAAATTTTGTGCCCCAATTGGCGCAGCGTTAGGGACTCACCCGGGAATTAACGCCCCAACGTTATTTCCGGGCAGACGAGGATCGATGATGGGAGGGGGCAGTTGCCCTCGAGTATCGGTTCAGTATGGTTAAAAACCCGGTTTCTTGCCAGACAGCAGATTATCTCGTTAGCGCAGCGACGAAGAAACTGGGTTTCTGTACCAGCGTTCTAGCGGCTACTTCATTGTGGGGCGCATCCCCTAGCGCTTGATCAAGACTCAGATCGAGGTTTGAGTCTGTGCCATCCGGCCAACACCGCTTACAATGGGCAGCATGTGCACTACTCACGTAACTGGTTGACTTATCCATAGGTGCCATTATGGTGCAGCATCCTTTGAACTCATCCCGCCGCCCTCGATCAGGGTCTGCGGAGTCACAACTATTTACTGAGTCCCGGGAACCGGCGCTTTTGTCACGGCTGTTCTGGGCTCAGCTGTTGACGTATCGCTCCATGTTTTTGCTAGGGGGGCTATGGTTTGGGCTGATTTGCATCTCGGCGATCGCGTATAACCGCCTGATGTTTACCGAACCGCCGATTTCTACGGCCACCCCTTCTACAGCTGAACGGGTGGCACCGCCTACGGTGGTGTTCAGAGATCAGCTACCCCAGGCCTCTGATGCTTCCCCACTGTCTTCTGATCAGGGGGCTATGGTTGAGTCGTCGGGGCGTCGTTTCAGCGGTGGCATCACCACTTGGGGACTGCTGAGTTTAGTCGGCCTGTGTAGCTTTGGCTGTTTTGTGATTGCCCAACAGGCCAAAGCGCCACCGCGACCGGTACGACGTAAGCGCCGCCCCACGGCGAAGCAACGCCCCACCCCCAAACCCCCACCTCAGCCACAGCGATTGTCCCCCTATTCCCCCCAGCGGGACGGGGTGGTGGTACCGGGCAGAGCCGCGGTTAAGGCGGCGATCGCCGCCGATCACCCAAATCTAGAGGAGGCCCCTGGCCGCGCTCAGATTAAGAGCCCTGAGAATATGGGGGCTGAGCGCAGTGGGTCTGGTGTCCAGCATGTTCCGCCAATCCGGTCAGAGGCACCGCCAGGGACGCCCCTGGCTACTTCTCCTGCGGATTCCCATCAGCCGATGATTATTCCTGACAATGAAGCCCTGCCCCTGGACTGGTCTGAGGCCAGCATTGCCCACGCCCTTGACCTGCGGCAGCGACGTTCCCTATCGTCGTTGATGTAGGATATAGCGGGATCTTGAGCCAGCTTCCCGTGATCTACCACCCTGACTATGTGGTGCCTCTGCCCGCTGGTCATCGGTTTCCGATGCCGAAGTTTAAACTGCTGTGCGATCGCCTGCTGCAGGACGGCATCATTACCCCTGAGCAACTATATCAACCCGGTGAACCCCCCCCAGACTGGCTAGAGCTGGTACACCACCCCGTCTATGTGCAGGGCTACCGCCAGGGCACCCTCGACCCCAAAGCCCAGCGCCGTATTGGCCTGCCCTGGAGCCCGGCCCTGGTGAAACGCACCTGTACCGCCGTGGGGGGAACGATTCTGACCGCTAAGCTGGCCCTGGAACAGGGGTTGGCCTGCAACACGGCGGGGGGCACCCACCATGCCTTCCCGGACTATGGAGCCGGGTTTTGTATTTTCAATGACCTGGCGATCGCCACCCGAGTCCTACAAAAACAAGGCCGGGTCAACCGGGTGCTAATTCTCGATCTGGACGTCCACCAGGGGGACGGCACCGCCTGGATCTTTCGGGATGACCCCGGGGTGTTTACCTTTTCCATGCACTGCCAGGAGAATTTTCCGGCCCGCAAGCAGGTTAGCGATCTGGATGTGCCCCTGGCCCTGGGACTGGAGGATGAGGCCTATCTGCACTGTCTGGCCCAGTACCTGCCGGATCTGCTGACCCAGGTGCAGCCCGACCTGGTGTTCTACGATGCCGGTACCGACCCCCACCGAGACGACCTGCTGGGCAAGCTGGCCCTGAGCAATACGGGGATTTATGGGCGCGATCGCTACGTGCTAGAAACCTGCGTCAAAGCGGGCTACCCCGTCGCCTGTGTGATCGGCGGCGGCTACGGTAAGTCAATGAATGACCTGATCTTTCGCCACTCGCTACTGCACCGGGCGGCGGCAGAGGTGTACTCGGCCCATCGACTATAGGAAGCGACAAGCTAAGTTTGGGCCTGAATGAGCAATTCCTCGACGGCAACGTCGATGTTTGGGAACGCCAGCGGTGCGATCGCCGCCCCCGTCTGAAAACTCTGCACCGTCGTATAGTGGCCCGCCTGTAGGGTAACCCTATCAACCATAGGTAGTTAGGGAAACTTTGCCCGCTGGGTTGAAACTATAATAAGACGACCCCAAGAGCACCATCGGGCATGGCAGACGAGGCGCTAAGGGAGGTGCCCCCAAATAACTCCCCCCAAGAATGGCTTAGACTAGATCCAGTAAATTGTCATGTGTGATGATGATGTTACTCGATCAAGTCAAAGCCACCCTCAGGGATGCCGCC
>SLIY01000342.1 GCA_007135385.1 Leptolyngbyaceae cyanobacterium CSSed165cm_216 | reverse complement strand
CCGGGCTGGATTCGAACCAGCGTAGGCGTAGCCAGCGGATTTACAGTCCGCCCCCATTAACCACTCGGGCACCGACCCGCCCTATCCACGATTTATAATCCTAGCATGGATGGTGAAGGATAAAAGGCCACCAGTAAAAATCACCCGGATTATTTTACTGAGAGTGAAATTTGGGGATCAGCCCCTGGTTAAGCCTAGCCCCGGTAGACCAGCCAAGCCAAAGCCCAACCAATCAGTACCCCCATCCCACCAAATCGCACGGCTTGCCAAAAGGGCTCTCGCATATGCTGCCAAGACAGGACTCGGCTGGCCAGGTCGAGTTCAAAGTCAGCGACTTCGGCTTGAAGTCGGGTCATTTCCATCTGGGCCATCTGGTGGTCTGAGTTTGGTCCAGCGTCTTGGGCCTGCTGCAGTTGAACCAGGTTGCCGACGCCCGTCCGCAGTCGTTTCAGACGTTCTTCTAGATGGCCCAATTGCTGTAACAACTCTGGCAAAGACGATGATGGGACATCAGCCCCCTGACCGTCTGATCCTGGGCCAATAGAACCTTGTTGATAGGAGCGCCGAATTTGGCGATCGCGGGGCTTCATCATGCACAATACAGAAAGAACAGCGTAACTCTGCTGCTCTTAGTTAACCCCAATTGGCGCTTGAAACCATGACTTCCGCACCAGATTTTTCACAACCGGCCACTTCAGATAGGCTCCTGAGCGAGTTGTCTACTCTCGAGTTGGCCCAGGCGTTAGCTGAACGCTTAGCCATACAACCCTTAGACTGGCATCGGTTAAACCGCGATCGCAAGATCCGGGCTGGCGAGCAACTAGCCGCCGCCTTGGTTTATCTACTCAGTCAACAACCCGACGAAGCCCTACCCCGGGCCGAGCAAGCCGTAGGCTGGCTGAATCGGACGCTGACCCCTCCTCCCTGCCCCACCCACGGCGAGCGAGCTCAAAGAGCATCTCATTAAGCTGGGAATCACCTGGACTTATATGCCCGGCATTCTCCTGTTGCCTGCCTCTGCTAACCCTAATGATCTGAACTCCCCTATCGGATCAGCGGCAGTCGCTTGGATTCTTTCAGCGCTTTTCCCAGGTGCAGCTCTCGACCCCCTTGGTTCCAAATCACTTGATCAAAGACCTGATACAGGATGTAGAGCCCCCGACCACAGTCACCGGCATGGAAAATGCAATTCCCAGGGAACGTCTGATCACAGCTATAGGGATAGTTAAACCCATGCCCTTGGTCGGCAATCACCCACCAAAGAAAAGCACCTGACACCGCATACTTAACAGAAACCTGTTTCGTCGGATCTAAGCGATTACCATGCTTAGCGGCATTGACCAAGGCCTCCTGTAACCCCAGGCGAAGCTCAGCATGCCAGGGCTGAGGCACCTCCGCCAAGAGTAAATCTAGGACGGGGTGAAGGTATAAGGTCGAAACAAAGCTCAACGTGCTCCATTTGTGCTGGCTAACTGGCGGAGAAACTGCAACCACTCGACAATCTCCAGAGCCTCTAAGGACGTTATATAGCAGACGTTATAGACATCTGAGCAAGTTTCTCAAAGCTGTGCTGTGCCCTGCATCAGTTACTGTGGATACCGTATACTGTGGATACCCTAACCTCAATCTTCAGCCCTAGAGTTGTTAGCTCTCGACTGTAGCAGCTTAGGTAGACCTGGCTCAAATGACAAGAATTCAAATGGTTAGAAGCTAACAGACAATTTATTATTTAAGTCTACTTGTCCACTATAGCAAACTTCGTTATTTATACTTATGCCATCATCTGGTGCTGCTGAGCGGCCTCAGCCACAATCGCTGACTCGTCTTGGGCGAGTTGCTGCAGGGCTACTTTAGCTTCAGGCTGGGAAAATCGAGATAGTGCCTGCACCAGACGATGACGCACTTGCCAATCGGGATGAGTTGTAAAGGGTAGCAGCACTGGCAAAGCACGGTTGTCTTGCAATTCTCCTAACGCCCCAATCGCAGCAGTGGCGATCAACTCGTTGTCAGAGGTGACGGCCTCTTGTAGGAGGGTGAAGGCTTCAGGCTCGCCGAGTTCCCCGAGTGCAGCCACAATGCTAAATTTCACCAACCACTCGTCGGTGCTATGGTACAAAGACATGAGTTCACCATAGATGCTTCTCAGCTGTAAGCCGCCAATGGTATCGGCTGCTGCCGCCTGGACATCAGGTTCTGGATCATTGGTCAGGGCTCGACGCAGTAACGCTTCTGCGGTTACCAAGTCCTGTTGGCCTAGGCTGGCTAACTGACTAACGGCAGCGTAACGGACTCGAGCGTTGCCGTCATTGGCCGCTAGCTGGACCAGTTCAAAGGCGGCGGCAGGATCCAGTTCCCGCATTTGATTCACGGCTCGCAGCCGATCCCCATAGTCTTCGGAATGGAGCAGTTCTCTGACAGAATCTGGGGTAATAGCCATAGCGTAGTCTTCGGCATACATCTGCTCTTTCTACTATCGGCTATTTCGGGGATCAGCGATAGCCCCCTGGGGCGGTTCTGCTTAGGTAGGTTATTTCTGCCAGGCGGATGACTCCCTAATCGGTGCTGGCGGCCATTTCACGGACAATATCGCCCCGGGTCAGCATACCGACCACCTGCTTTTGGTCGTTCACCACCGGCAGGCGACGAATTTTCTTGTCATGCATCAAGTGGGCGGCATCCCGTAACGACTTATCCGGGGTAATCGTAATCACCTTATCCGTCATCACATCTTTGACTAACTGCCCCAGCGCTTTGTGTAGTTCCTGGTTGTACTGACTGGGATTCTTCAGATAGATGACGCTATCTAACAGCATGATGTAGGCGGGCATATCAACGCCAGTGGTTTGCCACATTAAGTCAGATTCCGACAGAATACCCACCAAGTTATTGGCATCGTCAATCACGGGAAGGCCACCGATGTGGTTGTCTGCCAACAACTGAATGGCATCTTTCAGAATGGTTGTGGGGGTCACCGAAATCGGGTCGGTGGTCATCACGTCAGCAACGGTTTTAGCCATAGGTAGGGGTGAAAGTTGATTGATGGTCTTGAGTATAGCTATCACCATGGGTGTGGGTGGTGACTTCAGAAACTGAGCCAACAGCTATAGTTTCATTCTAGAAAAGGTTTTCACCCAACCGATCCCCTGTCACAGGTCGTTACAGTAATGTTCTAAAATGTCGGCGCAATGGGCGATCGCTCCCAGATGGGCAATCTCATAGCCATGGGTGTTGTGGGTAGGAAAGCTGAGGCAGGCGGCTCGGGCCACATGGCCAAATTTCATCGCGATCGAGGCATCGCTGCCAAAGCCGCTGATGGTAGCCAGTTGAATCGGTAGGTTGTGCTGGGTAGCGGCACGGCGTAGTTCCCAGTTAAGCCCTTCGTCATAGAGGCCATAGCCATCCTGGGAAAGCAGCACCGGAGCATCCCCCGCCTGGATCGGGTATTCGGCGGCGAGGGGGCAAATTTCTAGGGCAATTAGGGCCTCTAGGCGCTGTCTTTGGGTGAAATATAGCGCCCCCAGGGCCCCCACCTCTTCTTTAGCTGACGCCACCAAATACACGGTGACGGGTGGGGTGGTCAGGCGCTCCGCCAGGGTCAGCAAAATGGCCAGGGAAGCCTTGTTGTCAAGGGTGTAGCTAGCGATGTAGTCCCCCAGGGCAAAGGGCTGTTTACGGTGCTTCCCCACCACCGCCCGAGTGCCAGGGCGGATCCCTGCTGCCGCTAGCTCTTGGGGCGATCGCTTGGTTTCAATCCAGGCGGTTTCCCAGCGGATGGGCTTAGTCTCCTGCTGGGCTTTTTGGGGCGACTCATGGGACACATGGCGAGAGCCAAAGCTCAAAATGCCGCTGATAGTGTGATAGTCACCGATTAAGTCCACCACCCCTTCCCCATACACCCAAGGAAACGCTCCGCCTAGTTGGCGCACCGCCACTCGCCCATCGGCATAAATAGTTTTGACGATCATGCCAATTTCGTCTTTGTGGCCTGTGATCGCGATCGCGCGGCTCTCGTCCTGCCCCGGAATTTTGGCGATAATATTATCCGCCTCGTCCTGCCAGTGTTCCACCCCCAGGTCAGTCAAGAGTGTGATCAGGCGGTGATTAATTTCCGTCTCGGCCCCGCTAGGGGAATGGCAAAGTACCAGGTCTTCGATGCGTTGAAATAGGGGGTGATGAGGCATGGGGGAGGTGGGGGATATAGGGG
>SLIY01000374.1 GCA_007135385.1 Leptolyngbyaceae cyanobacterium CSSed165cm_216 | reverse complement strand
CGCCAAACCCTTTGAAATCAAGGTGTTTTAGGTATTTGAGAGGGAAGCCGATGGCGGGATTTGAACCCGCGACCGCTCGATTACGAATCGAGTGCTCTACCACTGAGCCACATCGGCAACTAATCGTTACAGTCAATTAGTATAACAGTGCCAAGCGGCAAATCTTAACGCTACTTGGGTTGTTCTACATACTGACATTACAGGTTTTTTGATGACCCCTGATCCTTCCCCGAGAGAGACACCACCTAAAGGCATGAGTCCGGAGAAATACGCCCGCCTCAAGGCAGAGGCAAAAGCACCCTATAAAGGCTTACGCAAGTTTATCTATGGAGCCATTGGGGCTTCAGGGATGATTGGAGCATTTATCTTTCTCACCCAGTTGCTGGCCGGACGGGATGTGAGTAACGCTTTACCGAATCTGGCGGTACAACTGGGGGTAATTGCCTTAGTGGTAGTCCTCTATCGGCTTGAGAAAAAGGACTAAGGCATGCGCCTCAAACTGAAGTATTCCCTAGAACAGTTATCCCAACGTTATGCCGGTGCAGGCGGGCCTAACGTTGGGCCGGTAGTACTAAAGAGGTAATGATGTGTTGTTGTGATGGATGAAATTCCACAGTAGTCCGAAGTCCTACGTTTCCAGACTCGCCTTCACAAGCTGAGAGTCTGACCTATGTGGCCCAACGCCACACGGAAGAGCGGAATCGGGCGATGCGATCGCTTCGGCAATGGATGCGGAACAAAATAGAAAGCGACGGCATCATGCTTGATGGTTATGCTTGATAGGAGCAGCTTTGCTTGGTTGAATTGTTTCAATCTTGTGTATTAGGAAGTTAGGCCATGCCGCGTCGTAAAAAGGAAATTTCCTGGATTAACCGCTACACTCGCCCCTTGATGGCTGGGTTAGCCACCATTGGAGCGGTTGTCACCGCTTACTTAACCATCAGTGCGTTCACAGGCAATGCCACCGCCTGCCCCACCCAAGGCTGCGATATTGTCCTATCCAGTCCCTACGCCACCGTGTTTGGTCAGCCCCTGGCGTTATTCGGCTTCCTGGCCTACATGGGCATGGCTGTGCTGGCGATCGCCCCACTGCTAGTTCGGCTACCGGAGCAAAAAGAGCTACGCGCCAAACTTACAGCCTGGACTCAACCGCTGCTGTTCATTGGCGGTACCGCCATGATGGTCTTCAGTGGCTACCTGATGTACCTGCTCACGGCAGAAATCCAGGCCGCCTGTTTGTACTGCATCGGGTCGGCCCTGTTGTCTACCGGACTGTTTGGGCTAGCGCTGATTGGTCAAGACTGGCCCGATCGGGCTCAGCCCTTTTTCATCGGCCTCATCACCGTTGTGGTAGTTTTCGTCGGCACCCTGGGCGTTTACGCCAACGTCAATCAACCCACCACGGCAACTGGTGCTGATGGGCAACCCACCATTGAAGTGACCACCCAGTCGGGTTCTGCCGAAATTGCCCTGGCCCAGCACTTAGCAGATACGGGCGCCATCTTTTACGGAGCCTGGTGGTGCCCCCACTGTCAGGATCAGAAGCAGCTTTTCGGTAGGGAAGCGGCTCAAATCATTAACTATGTCGAATGCTCCCAACCTGACGGACAAAGTCAAGTTCTAGAATGCCAGGCAGCGGGCATTACCGGCTATCCGACCTGGGAAATTAACGGCGAGCGTTTAGCAGGGACTCAGTCCCTGGAGGAATTAGCCCAACTCACTGGCTATGAAGGTCCGACTAACTTTCAAAATTCCATTTAGCGCTTACCGAGAATCTGTGGAGGCTTCTAGCATGGGTAGGTGGACGTACTGACTTTGGGCATAATCCCACTCCATGAATTTGAACTTGGGGATGACGTGGGTGATGAGGTTGGCGGTAGTCCAGAAGAGGACGAGTTCTTGAACGTTGCGATCGCGGCGCAACCGTTCTACAGCAGCCACGAGATCGGCTACCAGCTCCATAGCCTGTTCAGAGTCCTCATTGGATAGGGACTGATCTAGGGTGTTGACCACATCTTGCCAATCATCGCCAATATTGGGACGAAAAGTGGGTGGGGCTTGGGATCTGGCAATATTGGCAGGGAGTTCTGGGAGGCCACGGCGGGGGCCGTTGCCCCGTTGGACTAAGATTATGACAGCCTCTGTCCCATTGTTTGGGATGGAACGGCGATAGGCGGTGGCAGCAATTTTTTGGGCGATCGCATCCGGGTCAGGTTCTCCTGCATAACCCAATTGATTAACGCGATCGCCATCGGCATAGAAAAAGCGACCTCGCCAGTGGGGACACCTTTGTCTGAATAGCGCACCGGTCGAGCCGCCCAGCTGAGAATCAACAGCATGGTAGGGGCATCATCTTGATAATTATCAAGGTACTGACTACAGATGGCATCCGGCCTGGCACCGGTCTGTTAAGAGGAGATGCATTGGAGCCCTCTCAGGCAGAGGATTTCCTGGGTTGATAGGGGGCGAGAACAGAGGCCTATGACCATCGCTGGAGTCGTTCGTTTCCCCAGTCCCCAGTGCGGTCTGACCCAATTATGGATGATTCGCTGGACAGCCAAGACGCGCTGCAACCCCGCCCGAATTTTGGCATAGAGGCTCTGATGCCGACGATAGGCACTGCACTTCCATTCTCCCCTCTTGCGATCGCCGCTTAAATTTGCCATGTTGCTAGGGACACATCGGGTTGAAAAGTCTCCATGGCATTGACCTCTGAAGCGACATCGGCCTACCTAGCCCAACTGGCCAAGTACTTATCAGGCGAATTTGACAATCGCCAACAGTCCTTAGCGGATCCCACCTGGTATCTGCATCTGCGAGTCTGGAACCGCCCCTTACCCAGGTCCCTATTTACTGAGGGCTACGGCTTTTTTATTGAGCAAATTAGTGTGGCCTCGGGGCAAGCCCCCTATCGTCAGCGCATTCTGCACCTGACCACCCAGTCTAATCAGCTCTGGGGGCAATACTATGGCTTGAAAGATCCTTTAGCCTTGCGGGGCAGCGCCACCCAGCCCGACCGGCTCGCTACCCTCACCCAGGGCGACCTGATTCCCCTACCCACCTGTGGCCTGCAAATTGAGTACAGCCCGGCTGTGCAGTACTTTACGGCTCGGCTGCCTGCAGATACCCTGTGCAGTTTTACCTATGGAGACACCACCAGCTACGTTCGCCTAGGGTTTGACATCGGTCCCCAAAAACCAGGAGGGCCAGTGATCTTACGGGTTTACGATCGCGGCATTGACCCCGACACTGGCAAAACCACCTGGGGTCCCCAGATGGGGCCGTTTCAGTTGGTCAAGCAGCAGAGCTTTGCGGCGGAATAAGCCATTCAACCTAACCTGCGGGAAGCCACTCCGCGTCTACCACCCTTCGACAAGCTCAGGGCAGCGCCCATCCGCCCATCCATCTACTTCTTCAGGGCGAGGGTGAGGCCATCAGCGATGGGCACCAGACTCAGCACAATCCGATCGTCCTGATACAGGGCGGCATTAAAGGCGCGAATCGCGTTGGTACGATTATCTTGAGTCGCCGGGTCGGCTACCCGCCCAGACCACAACACATTATCTATGGCAATCAGGCCACCAGGGCGCACCAGCCTTAGGGCCTGCTCATAGTAGGTGGGATAACTGCTCTTGTCAGCATCGATAAAGGCAAAATCAAAGCTATTGGTTTGCCCAGCGGCAATCAACTGGGCTAAGGTGTCGGCGGCGGGAGCCAGGTTCAGACCAATTTTGTGGGCCACTCCAGCTTGTTGCCAGTAGCGCTGGGCGATTGCGGTGTACTCAGCACTGACATCACAGGCGACCACCTGACCGTCAGGGGGCAAGGCCAGAGCCACCACCAGGGCACTATAGCCGGTAAACACCCCCACGTCCAAGGTTTTTTTAGCCCCCAACAACTGCACCAACAGCGCCATCAACTGTCCCTGTTCTGGAGCGATCTGCATTTGGGCCATGGGGTGTTGGGCCGTCTCCTGGCGCAACGCCCTCAACACAGTGGCTTCTTTCACCGAGTGGTCTAGCAGATAGCGATACAGACGATCATCTAGGGTCAGGGTTTGATTGGTCATAATCGGGGATCCCCCTGGCAAGGTCTCCCTGAATATGGAGGAAAGTTAGCAATTTGGCAACGGCCCACCTAACCTGCCTTACTATGGCAGGTAGGCCATCGCTGCTAAAGGAGAGGAGCTTGGCATGGACGACGAAACTGTGGTGCAAATTTCAGCAATGACCGGCT
>SLIY01000026.1 GCA_007135385.1 Leptolyngbyaceae cyanobacterium CSSed165cm_216 | reverse complement strand
CCGGATTAACCCATTTAGACAAAAGCTCGCTAGCCCTTTGCTTATCAGCGGTTGAGGCGGTTGATAAACTATCAGGATGCAATTTTCGAGCAATGGTCAAGTATCGTTTGCGAACGACTTTCGCATCTGCGGAAACCGGGATCCCTAGTACAGCGTGATAATCACTAAAATCCAGCTTAAACAGCCCTTGCTCCAGTTGCATGTTTACCTACCCGTAACCCCCCATAGCTGGAGGCAAAAATACGTTTTACGCGACTTAACCACCCTCAGTTTAACCAGCCATGGCCCGATTATGCCCGACTTTTATCCCCTAGCTGGCGAACCTAAGGGGCAGGAGCAAACTCGGGCAAGGGAATAACCTGCTGCAAAACTTGGCCCATGGCCTGATGAATTTTGCCATTGGTTGCTAGCAAGCGTCCAGTGGTAACCGAGACAGGACTGCCATCATAAGCTGTCACGGTACCCCCTGCTTCCCGCACGATCGCAATTCCCGCTGTAATATCCCAAGGGGATAGGCCCCGTTCCCAGTAGCCGTCTAAACGGCCACAGGCCACATAGGCTAGATCCAGCGATGCTGCCCCGCCCCGGCGTACCCCCTGGGTGAGATGGGTGAAGGTGCAAAATTCAGCATAGTTGTTGTCTAGGGTTTCTCGGCGATCGTAGGCAAATCCGGTGACGAGTAGGCTGTTGGTGAGTTCTGTAGTCGTCGACACGGCGATCGGCTGACGGTTAAGGGTTGCGCCTAACCCTAACCCTGCCCGGAAAAGGTCTCGGTGAATAGGGTCATACACCACCCCAAGTACTGGGTTGCCGTCCAGCAATAATCCAATGGAAACGGCACAGAAGGGGTACTGGTGGGTGTAATTGGTAGTGCCATCTAAGGGGTCAATGGCCCAAAGCAGTCGACTTTGCTGGTTCCCCCTGGCCCCAGACTCTTCTGCCAGAAACCCATGATCCTGGGGCAGGTGGCGTAGCATCACCGCCATCACCGCTGCCTCAGCAGCCTGGTCAGCTTCGGTAACTAGATCCCCAGAGCGGCCTTTTTCTTGAATCGAGGTTAGGTTGCCCCAGTAATGCTCTAAGATGGCGCCGCCAGCTAAAGCCGCCTCTGTGGCAATGTCGAGCCAAGTTTGTAAATCTGTCGATGTCGGAAACGACATGAAGTGTGCCTCATGCAAGTCAGTTGATGGCGTTGCCTAGGTGACTTAAGAACAAAATTTTCTTAGGACTTAAACGTACTGTAGCTGAATGCCCCTGAAACAAGCCAAGACATAGACCTCGCCAATCGCTGCAAGCCCTAGTTAGCCCTAGGTGGGCACCGCCCACCGGTCTTAATTCAGTGACATTTCAATCATCAATAAGTGATTTCACCAAGGGAGTGTGGGCTTATTTAGCACTAGTCATCTTCTATGGGCAGGCCAAACCGGACTTTACCCTTGCCAAAATATCGACCAAATTGCAGTTCGTAGACTTCATCTTCATCCTGGGTTTCGACCCGTAGATCGCTACGAGCATAGCTAACACACAGCAGGGCATAACCTTGGTGTCGCAGATCGGGGGAGAGTCCCATGGCCTCTGGTTGGTCAACCTCCCCTTCCAGGATGCGTACGGCACAAGTGGTGCAGGCCCCATTGCGACAAGAAAAGGGCAGATTGGCACCTTGGTTTTCAGCGGCTTGTAGGATGTAGCGGTCTTCGGGCACCTCTACGGTGTAGGTCTGGTGTAGATCGCGGTGATAAATGGTAACAGTGTGGGTACAGGCCATAAAACCTTAGAACGTGTCGGCATGTCCCCATAGTCGCACGAATCCAGTGTTCATAGCTGCAGGATCCAGGAAGCCAACTTATTTCTTTTGGATTGGTCTTGGGGCCGTCCGAGGATTTTGAACTGTTTTTCTAACCAATCTTCCGTCAAAGGTGGTGTCAGGGAACATTGTTTGCTAGGATGACTTTTCGGTAGAGTAATTCTGCCCCCTGGAGAGATGGCCGAGTGGTTGAAGGCGCAGCACTGGAAATGCTGTTTAGGGGAAACTCTAACGAGGGTTCGAATCCCTCTCTCTCCGTTTGCTTTAGAAGGTTGATCAAATTAGAAGGTTGATCAAATTAGAAGGTTGATCAAACCTGCGTCAGCTGACGGGTACGAATGCTCGACGGCATAAATAATTTACCTCTTTGCTTACTTAAGCGGAATTCTGCCCAACCTCTAATATTGCCTGCCCTAATATGGCCTGGTAGAAACATGACCACCTTTGCTGAGGATATCGGGTTTTAGGTGTCAGGCAGGATTGGCGGCCTAATGCTACAGGTGCCTGGGCGTCTGGACCGGTGCTCTAGGGCAGCTCTCCAGGAACAGCGGTTGGTGGCATCGATCGCAGCCCCTGGCGTCGCTGGGTAGATAGGCGTTCTAGGCTGAGGCAGATCACCCCTAGGGTGACTAAAATCACCCCCATCCACTGAATAAAGAGTAGGGAGGATTTTTCCCCAGGAACAATGATGTAGGCCAAAATAGCGGTCACCACTGGGCCGCTGGCCGCCACAATGGAGGCCTGGGCCGCCCCCATCAGCTTCACCCCATAGTTGTTAAACAGGTAACCCAATAACGTCAGCAAGCCTAATAGGCCAGCTCCACCATAGAGACCCAGGCGGCTGCTGGGCTCGCCTACGTCTAGCCCCACCAACGATCCCACAATTAAAATCACGCTAGTGAGGGCAAAAATAGTGCAAAACTGGGTCAGGCTGACGGGGACAGGGTGGAACCGTCGAAAGCAGAGCTGCATCGAAACTAAAAACAGAGCAAATGCGACACTGGCCAGTAACGCTGACCCTATGCCCCACAGGGAAATAGAGGCACCACTGAGGTCACTATATATTCGAGGTAAAGCCGTAAATACAATCCCCATGCTGATGGCAAACATGACAACCAGGCGTAATGGCGTTGGCCGATCCCCAAATAAGGCCCAGGCTAGGGGCACTGTAATCAGGGGATACATAAACAGCAGGGTGACGGCTACCCCGGGCCCGACGTCGGAGATGGCTTTATAAATTAAAACTTGGGATAGGAATAAAAAGCTGCCGCTGGCAATAGCTTGGGCCAGGGGGCGTTTATCGCGACTGTGAAACATTTGGCGCATATCAACCCAGACTCGGGGATAAAGTTGGGCCGCTACCAATGCCAGCAAGGGCAGGACGACCACCATACGCAGCCACAGCAGCATGAGCGAATTCGGAATGGTTAGGGGTAAGGTGGGGCTGATGGGAAGCCGCCCAAATAATTCGCCCCCGTAGCCGATAATGCCCACCAGGACGTTGTGGAAAGAAAGGGCCAGGGTCGATAGCCCTACCAGCAACAGTCCTAACTGAACTTGACCATTGCTTTTGGGGTGCGGCTGGGGCGGTTGAGTCGAGCGCCCCAGGGGGGTAGTGCTAACCGACTGGGCGGATGGGGTGGGCTGATAATGCGATGACCCTGACAGCGGTAATTGAATGCCCCGGTCGGTTGTCGGGTAGCCAGGGGATGGGGCACTTGGGCTAGGGGGATCGCCGCTACCCCCGCGGCCTGCATCAGCGCTAACGGGTTGCTCGTTCCGCCGCTGGTCGTGACCAACCCCAGGGGGTATGAGTGATGGCTGCGCCATCTGCTGCTGTAGCTGTTGGCTCAGCCGGGCCACTAGTGCGTCTAAAATCGCCTCCCCCTGCTGCTCGATGGTTTGCATGCGGCTGACCTGTACGGCCAAGCTACTGTAGTAGCTGTTGAGATCTTGCTGTAGCGATCGCAGGGTACTGTGTAGAGTGGCATCTAGGGCAGCCAGGCTTTGATTGGCTTCCGCAATGGTCGATAGGGCGTTACCATCGTTAGCCGCCGTTGGTAGTCTTAATGAGGAGGTCAAGTGGGCCTGCAAGTGGGTGGCCAGAGCCTGGGCCAAACGCTTCGCCCACAACTGCTGTTGGGCCAGTTGCTGTTGACTCAACGCCTGGGCATGATCTGCTTGAAGTTGCCGGTGCTGCCCCTTAAGGCTATCAAAATCTTGCTCTAACGCTTCAATATCAGCCATGAGGCGCTGTTTGTGGGCCTGCAAGTAGGCAATATCCCCAGTCAGCTGAGTTGACACGTTGTGCCGCAGACTTTCTAAGTCTTGGCTCAATACCCGTAGAGCATCTTCAGCCTGCTGAGGCCGCCACCGGGGTTGGGAATCATCGGAGGAATGGTCAATCGGCCCCATGGTTATCTGGCTCTAAACTGATG
>SLIY01000009.1 GCA_007135385.1 Leptolyngbyaceae cyanobacterium CSSed165cm_216 | reverse complement strand
TGATGGAAGGGGTTTCTGCTGTTTTGGGACTGCATGCCTATCCCTCTGTGCCAGCTCGCACCATCGGCATTCGCTACGGGGCGTTAACCGCTGCTGCCGATGATTTAGAAATTACGATTATTGGTGAGTCAGGCCATGGTGCCCGCCCCCACGAGGCGATCGATGCTATTTGGATTGCCGCCCAGGTGGTAACGACCCTGCAACAGTCCATTAGTCGCACCCAAAATCCGCTGCATCCGGTAGTGCTCACCGTTGGGCAAATTAGCGGGGGCCGGGCCCCTAATGTGATTGCTGATACGGTTAAGCTGTCAGGGACAGTGCGATCGCTGCATCCCGATACCCGCCATCACCTACCCCAGTGGATTGACAACATTATTGCCGGGGTCTGCCAACCCTACGGGGCCAAGTACGAGATCAACTTTCGCCGGGGGGTGCCCTCGGTGCTCAATGATCCGGTCCTGACCGAGCTAGCGGCCCAGTGCGCCAGGGAGGCCCTCGGTCATGAACAAATTCAGCTGATTCATGAACCCTCCCTGGGGGCCGAAGACTTTTCTCTCTACCTGGAGCATGCCCCAGGCACGATGTTTCGCCTAGGGGTGGGGTTTACGGATCGGGCGGTGAACTATCCCCTACACCATCCCAAATTTGAAGTGGACGAAACCGCGATCGCAGCTGGGGTAACCACACTAGCCTACGCCAGCACCCAATATTGGCAAAACCCAGTCTGACTAAGCGTCTGCTAGCTTAATACCCGATTCAGCCTATGGGCTCGACCCTGCATGCGGCGTTTTCACCCCAGATATTTCGTTAGCTGGAAGCCGCTAAGGTGACAATCAGCCACCGGGCTAACGACACCCCCCGCAGAATGGCCCTACTGCTGTAGCTCAAACTCATATAGACTAAACCAATTTTGGTGCATATTTCCCGGAGGACATGACCTTGGCAACGCCAATTCCCATTTACTTAGTGACAGAAACTGAGCTGACTCAGGATCACCCTGATAGCCAGCCATGGGCGACGGTCACCGGCTTCAAAGGGGAGCCTAATAGTAGTTGTCTGGTGCCTGGGGAAAACGGCACCCTAGCCAAGGTGCTGGTGGGCAAACCCGATCCTGTGAATACTTGGACTTTAGGGCTGTTGCCCAAAACCCTTCCCCCGCAAACCTACACCCTGGCCGATTCCTGGTCTCCAACATTAGCGACCCAACTCTGGCTGGGCTGGCGGCTTGGGGAGTACAGCTTCTGCCAGTACAAACGGCAACGGTCAGCACCAATGGCTCAGTTGGTGCCCCCGGCTGGGGCTGATCACGCCTACGTCGCCCACACCACAGCGGCCACCACCCTGGTGCGAGATTTGATCACCACTCCCGCTGGGGATATGGGTCCAGCCCAACTGGAGGCGGCAACCCAAGCCCTCGCCGATACCCACTCCGCCAACCTCTCCGTCATCTGTGGCGATGCCTTGCTGGACCAAAACTACCCCCTGATTCACGGCGTTGGACGGGCCTGTGTCCAGGCACCTCGGTTGTTGGACCTGACCTGGGGGAACCCAGAGGCCCCTCACGTTACCCTGGTGGGTAAAGGGGTCTGCTTCGATACTGGCGGCCTAGACATCAAGCCCGCCACTGGCATGAAGTTGATGAAAAAAGATATGGGCGGGGCGGCCAATGTGCTGGGCCTAGCCGAGATGATCATGGGACTGCGATTGCCGGTCCATCTGCGGGTCTTAATTCCGGCGGTAGAAAATAGTATTGCTGGTCAGGCGATTCATCCTCTGGATGTGTTGACCTCCAGACGGGGGCTGACGGTAGAAGTAGGGAACACAGACGCAGAAGGACGGCTGATTTTGGCCGATGCCCTCTGGGAAGCCGTCTGCGAAGAACCCGAACCCCAGTTGGTGATCGATTTTGCCACCTTAACTGGAGCCGCTCGCATTGCCCTGGGCACTGAATTGCCGGCCTGTTTCAGCAATCGGCCAGAGGTAGCTGCCACATTAATCGCTTGCGGCCTAGCGGTGGATGATCCGTTATGGCAGTTGCCCTTACATAAGCCTTATCGGGCCATGTTAGACAGTAGCGTGGCTGACCTATCGAATATTGCCAGTCAGGCTTACGGTGGCTCGATTACCGCAGCGCTGTTTCTGCAAGAGTTTACTCGTCCTGAGGTTCCCTGGATACACATTGACCTGATGGCTTGGAATCTGCGTTCTCTACCCGGCCGACCCGAGGGCGGGGAGGCTATGGGCATGCGCGCTGTGTTTGAACTGATTAAACAAACCGTAGCCGCCATGCCTGAGCAGATATAATCGCCAAGGGAGACCCTGGTGTATAGTTTGGATGCACTGTTAGCCCAGCGCCATAGAGGTTATGACTCAGTTTTCCTATCCTTCATCATCGTTGCCTGGGGTTGTTGAAACCCTATTGCATCCCATTACCCTTGAACCGACCGTCCCTCCCCAGACAGAGTCAGGGATGCTGATTTTACAGACACCTGGGACGGCGGAACCCACTCAATCGATGGTTTTAGCCCAACAATTTGATCAAGATATTTTGGGAGATATGGCCTCCCTTTGGAATACGTTTATTGAGTCAGGCCAGGTGTGGGCCTTGCTGATTGGATTTTTAATCGGTTATATGTTGCGGGGTATCACCGCCTACTAAGCCATAGCCGCCATACGCTCAGGGAGATCTAAACCGTTGGATACATCACCCCCTCAAACTTGGAGTCAGCGCTTTGAGACGGCACTGCACCCCGCGATCGCCCAGTTTAACGCCAGCATTGGCTTTGACATTCAGCTGATCGAGTACGATCTGACCGGCTCGGCAGCCCATGCCAAAATGCTGGTCAAGACCGGCATCATTAGCCCCGACGAGGGACAGCAGATTGTCCATGGACTGGAAACGATTCGTCAGGAGTATCGCCAGGGCACCTTTACCCCTGGGATTGAAGCCGAGGATGTCCACTTTGCCGTCGAGCGACGGCTGACAGAGTTGATTGGGGCCGTGGGCAAAAAGCTGCACACGGCCCGATCACGCAATGACCAGGTAGGCACCGACGTACGTCTGTACTTGCGGGCCCAAATTGAAGCCTTGCAAGCCCAATTGCAGCATTATCAACGGGCCTTGTTAACCATTGCCGAGGACCATATTGAAACCCTAATTCCTGGCTATACTCATTTGCAGCGGGCTCAGCCCCTGAGCCTGGCCCATCATCTGTTGGCCTACGTCAACATGGCCCAGCGCGACTGGGAGCGGCTGCAAGATGTGCAAAAGCGGGTGAATATTTCTCCCCTGGGCTGTGGGGCTCTGGCGGGCACCACCTTTCCCATCGATCGTCAGTATGCGGCAGAACTGTTGGGGTTTGAACGGGTCTATGGCAATAGCCTGGATGGGGTCAGCGATCGCGACTTTGCGATCGAATTTGCCTGCGCCGCCAGCTTAATCATGGTGCACCTGTCGCGCCTGTCAGAAGAGCTGATTCTCTGGGCCTCCGAGGAGTTTAGCTTTGTCACCCTCAACGACAGCTGCTCCACTGGCTCCAGCATCATGCCCCAAAAGAAGAACCCCGACGTACCTGAGTTGGTACGGGGAAAAACGGGTCGGGTGTTTGGCCATTTGCAGGGGCTACTGGTGATGATGAAGGGCTTGCCCCTGGCCTATAACAAAGACCTACAAGAGGACAAAGAGGCCCTGTTCGATACCGTCCAAACAGTGCGGGGCTGTCTAGAAGCGATGACCATTTTGTTAGCAGAAGGGGTTACCTTCCGAATTCCTCGGCTGCGCCAGGCGGTTAACGAAGACTACGCCAACGCCACCGACGTGGCTGATTACCTAGCCACCAAGGGAATTCCGTTTCGGGAGGCCTATAACCTGGTGGGGCAGGTGGTCAAAACCTCCCTGGGCTCTGGCAAGTTGCTGCGGGAGCTGACCCTAGAGGAATGGCAAGCGATTCACCCGACCTTCGAGGCCGACATTTACGATGCCATTACTCCCCAACAGGTGGTCTCGGCCCGTAACAGCTATGGCGGCACCGGCTTTGACCAGGTACGCCAGGCCCTACAACGGGCCCAGCAAGCCCTAGGAGACAGCGAATGACCATTAGCCTCTGTATGATCGTGAAGGATGAGGCCGCCACTCTGGGCCGCACCCTAGAGAGTGCTGAGGCCGTGGTGGATGAGATTATCGTGGTGGACACCGGCTCCACCGACGACACCATGGCCATCGCCCAGGCCCACGGCGCTAAGGTCCATGCCATTG
>SLIY01000409.1 GCA_007135385.1 Leptolyngbyaceae cyanobacterium CSSed165cm_216 | reverse complement strand
GGACGCCGGAGCAGGGGGACCCTCCTCTGAGGCCAAAATAGGGTGAACGCAGTAGAGAGACTTGCATCGTCATATCAGCTGCTCCCAAATTTGGCTCGGGGGCCAGATGTCCCAATCATCGCCAAACTGGCCCTGGGTGCCAAACCCCAGGGCGGGGATAGACGTTTGCTCCTGGTAACAGGCTGCGGCCAGGGCCAGGGCCGCCTGGCGACCGATCCTGGTCTCAAACACCGATGAAAACACCAGTTGCTGCGGCGAACATTGCCGACAGAAATCTTGCAACGGCTGAGGAGCCCCGGCGATCGCCGGTTTCACCACATAGACCCCAGGCCAGCCCTGGCGGTGGCAGGTGCGCAATTGGGGCAGGGTGGCCACCGACTCATCTAGGGCGATCGCAGTGTTATACCGCTGGCTCAGATACACGAGATCTGGCCACTGGTCAGGCGGTAGGGGCTGCTCCACATGTTCAATGGTGCAGCATTGGGGATTAGCGTTGAGCCGATCGCAGGACTCCAGCCACTGTTCCGCCTGGGATCGGGTCAGGCCCCCGTTGGCGTCGAGCCGTAGCCGCCCATCGGGGGGCAAGGTTGAGATCACCTGCTGCAGCCAGGCCAGTTCTTGATCAAGGCCAAACACACCGATTTTCCACTTCAGGGTTTGGTGCCCTTGGGCGATCAGTGATGACCAGTGGTCGAGCATGGCTGCCCCCGCTGGCAGTAACCCGCAAACCATGGCGGCGCAGTCGCCAACATTGCCAGCTAGCCCCGTTGGCCAATCCCCTAGAGGAGCAAAATCCCTAGCGATCTGTCGGTCATGCTGACGACAGTGATGCTGGCGATCGCCGGGCGGATCAGACCAAGCCGCCAGGGCTGACCCTAGGCCAAACTGGGTGGCCGGTAACGTCTCAGGAATCGCTATCGTTGCATCGATCTGTCCGGCCAGGGCGCGGCAAAAGTCTAGGGCGTCTTCTAGGGTTTCACTACCAAACCAGGGAATAGGGGCAATCTCACCATAGGCCACCCGACCAAGGCCATCTGTCACCTGCACCAGCGCCCCCTGTCGCCACGACCAAACCCCATGGGCCGTCTGTAACGGTGCGCGAAACCGCCGCCGGTAGGGTTTAACGGCTAAGGTCAGGGTCATCAGGCCCAGGCGCTAAGCCAGAACCCCAGCGCCAGCAGCACCCCGCTCCAAAAGTGGAAGCCAATGGCATGGAATTTAGCCCCACTCACCTGCTGGGGTTGGTTGTGAAATTGATTCACATGGCGGGCTAGCCGCCAGGCGGGCAGGGCACTGGCCAGGATTAACATGGTCGAGGCAGCAAAGGCCCCTAGCCCGATCGCTGCGATCGCGATCACAAATACAACCCCACAGGCCCAGGGCACCAGCGCTGCCCCCCGTTTCGTGCCCAGGCGCACAATCGGCGATCGCTTACCCGCCGCCACATCATCATCTACCTGGTGAAAATGGGAGCAAAACAAAACCAGGGTAGTGGTCAATCCCACAATCACCCCGGCCAGTTGACTGCTCCAGGACCAGCTTTGGGCCTGACTATAGTAAGCCGCCCCCATCGCTAATGGGCCAAAGCTGAAGAAACACAACACTTCCCCCAGGCCATGGTATCCCCAGCGGAAGGGTGGCCCTTGGTAGACATAGCCCAGACCGCAGCAAAGCAAGATAATGCCCAACACCGTCGGGTCCTGCTGCTGTAGGGCGATCGCCACCACCCCAGCAATTCCCAAACCCAGACACCCATTGCCTAACCCAAAAATCAGTCTCTTATTGTGGGTCAGGTTGACCAGCGAATGGGGCTTATTGACGTCAATGCCGGTTTCTGAGTCAAACACATCATTGGTCAGATTTTCCCAGGCTAGAATCAAAGTCGCCGCCACCACGAATGTAAAGAAAATCGCCCCATTAAAGGTTCTAGTCTCAGCATAGGCGACCGCACTACCCACCACAATTGGCATTATTGCCACGCTGTACATGGGAGGTTTAATGGCTGCAAGCCAAAGTTTACGATCCGTAAGATCCACTGAACGAGTTGTCATAGCGTTATCCTTCCTCCTGCCCCAGCATATCGCTAAGCTGCGCCTCCCCAGATAGAAATTTACCCCCCAGACAAGACCAGGGGGGATGCCCCCCCGTAAACCACGGCCCCCAGTGTCAACCGTCAGCCCATCGGTGAAAACCCGGACCCAGCGGCTGAAAAAGTTACGTGATTTTCCTTAGCAACTCTTGCAGCCTTCAGGTGCATATTGATGGAGAGTCACATGCCTGTCTATCTAAGCAGGCAGACCATTGTGCATCTAACCCTTATAGGAGACTTACTTATGTCTAGCCGAGGCCTAAATCTATGTACCCTGGCCGGTCACGTTGCTGCCGACCCTGTCATTCGCACTGTTGAGCGCAAGTCTGGGGGACAAGCCCAGGTTGCTGAAATCACCATTTACGTCGATCGCGTTCCCAGCCGCAAAGACAATGACAGCTTTATGGTCGATGTCAGTTTTTGGGAAGGATCAGCCGCTTGGCGCAAGCTGGCTTACATCAAGAAAGGTTCGCTGATCATTGTCAGTGGCACTATTGATGCCTCCCCTTATGTCAGCAAAACCGACTCCCAGGCTAGGGCTGGGCTACAACTCAAAGCCACTGATATTTTTCTAGATTCCTCTCCCCGCTCTGATGACGCTGTTAAAGACACCGTTGGCACAGAGCAACCCGTCGCCGTCGGGGCTAAGTTCTAGGAGGACCAATTTTCTACCCTAGCTGTGAAAACAGCCACCGCTTAAGGTGACTTCTGGAAAATTTGCTTCCCAACGGTGGGCACTGCCCACCATTGGGAAGCTGCGATCGCTGGCGTGAAGGAGGATCGTCTTTCTCGGAAATTTCCCAAGCCCCCCCTGGCTGTCTTAGGGGTAGATCACAACAATCCACGGAGGGAGCGCCGTGGATGGAGAGCCAGGATGCGGAGGTATCTGCATCCTGTTTTTTTGGCCCCTGTTTTTTGGCCCCTGTTTTTTTGGCCGTAGTTGAAATTGATGGTTAGGGTTTCAGTTGGCTCAACAGCCAGTTAGCCATGGTGGCCCGCCGGGTCAGACGAGGGATCAACTGGTCAACGGTATACCCCTTAAATCCCAGTTCTTCTTTCAATAACTGCTTGTGGGGTTTAGGAATGGAACGGGTGAGCTGCACCGTAGCGGGACGACTGGCGATAAAGTCAGGCGGTTCAGGATATTTCTCGACCCAGGCGGATTCCACCGCTGAGCTATCCCAACCTTGGGTCGCCGGATCATAGCGATAGCCCAGGTGGTGCCACACCAGACGATTGACAGTATCATCATTCAATTCATCGTCGAGGATGGCCCAGATCGTATCGATCGAGAGGGGAGGAAGAGACGTCATCGGTATTTAGGGTTGTCGTTTCAGAGCATGGTATTGGGGCCAGGCCAGGATGCCTGCCCACCTATCCATGCCTCTAACGAGAATTATCTCTCCAAAGCGTTTTCTGGGAAAGACAATACCTGATATCAAGCCGCTCCTATTCTGGATTCCCGCCTGCGCGGGAATCCCATGGGAGGTTCTTCCCTGGAAGTCCCCTAAGCAGGAGGTTAGGTTTTAGGGCGTGAAATTTAAGCC
Source organism: Leptolyngbyaceae cyanobacterium CSSed165cm_216 (assembly GCA_007135385.1). Lineage (GTDB taxonomy): Bacteria > Cyanobacteriota > Cyanobacteriia > Phormidesmidales > Phormidesmidaceae > Nodosilinea. The sequence goes on along the minus strand of SLIY01000409.1, from coordinate 625 downwards.
AGAAAATTTTGAATAGGCCAGAACCTATAACCCAGGAGCTTGTCCCGAGCTTGTCGAAGGGTCAGAATCCAGTCCCTGCTTGTATTTTGACCTCTGTCCCTTTCTCCGAATGTACCCCTTCCTCCTTCGGAGGCGCGGCGCGTTCCATGTCACTTGCGCAACGACACGCTACCCCTGCTTCGGCAAGCTTAGGACATCGCCTGGGGTGACTGCGCGAACAGGGCAGGCTCCTGAATTCTATTACAGACTTAGCTTCCCAGCTTAAGGAATACGTCGTTTTTGGCAGATCCAGCATCGCCTGTATCCATTGTCATCAGATCTTGCTAAACCCTGGTCGCCCAAAACAAGAAACAGTGGATAATATTACCCCTGTACTGGATTAACGGGAATTGACCATGGGTCGCGCAGAAAAAGTCGTCTTAGCCTATTCCGGTGGGGTTGATACCACCGTCTGTATCCCCTATTTGATCAAAGAGTGGGGGGTGAAAGAGGTGATTACCCTGGCCGCCGACCTGGGACAAGGGGATGAGCTTGAACCTATTCGCCAAAAGGCTCTAAACGCCGGGGTTTCCCAGTCCTTGGTGGCTGATCTGACTGAAGAATTTATCCGCGACTATGCCTTTCC
>SLIY01000174.1 GCA_007135385.1 Leptolyngbyaceae cyanobacterium CSSed165cm_216 | reverse complement strand
TAATCAGGCTATGGCAGGTGTCGGGTTCTAGGTGCCCGATATCAGGACTGGTTCGTCGACTTATGCCAGTGAGTACTAGTCTGTGGGCCTGGTTCTCTGATTTGCTCGCCAATATTACAGCGTTGACTTGGGGCCGACTCAGATGCACACACCCTAAACGTTTGAGCAACGTTAACATATCCAACGTGGGTTTTTGGTGGTCAGGGATGGTTTCATCACTCCTCCCTAGGCCAGAAGCCCTACCTCGTTTTTGGCGAAGGTGTCGTATAAAAATTAGGGTGGTATGGGCGACCTCATTTTGTTTTGGCATCGTCGGGATTTGCGCCTGACAGATAACTTGGGGTTGGCGGCGGCGGTGGAACGCACGGCCCAGGTGCTGGGCGTCTTTTGTCTCGATCCTGGCATTTTGCAAGGAGATGACATGGCCCCAGCCCGAGTCGCTTACATGATGGGCTGTTTGCAGGAACTCCAGCAGCGCTACCGGAAGGTGGGTGGGCAGTTGCTAATTCTAGAGGGGGACCCGCGGCAAAAGATTCCAGCTCTAGCCCAAGCCTTGAAGGCTACTGCCGTCTATTGGAACCGCGACGTGGAGCCCTACTCCCGCCAACGGGATAAGGCTGTGGTGGAGGCGTTAAAGCAGGCTGGCGTTGAGTTTCAAACCAGCTTCTGGGATCAACTGCTGCATCCACCAGGGACGGTGCGCACTGGGGCAGGGGAGCCTTACTCGGTCTATACCCCCTTCTGGCGCAACTGGGTGAAGCAACCGAAGCCAGAGCCAGTGCCAGCCCCCTCGACCCTGGAACCACTGACAGCAGAACAAACCCAGGCGGCACAGCAGGTGGGCTGTATTCAGCTGCCCACGGCCCAAGACTTAGGGTTTAGCTGGGATAATGGCTTTCCAGTGGAGCCAGGGGAATGGGCGGCCCAGCAGCGGTTGGAGGCGTTTTGTGAGGCTGATCGGGCGATCGCCAGCTATGACCAACAGCGCAATTTTCCCTTTGAGGATGGCACCTCGCGCCTGAGTGCGGCGCTCAAATTTGGGGCCATTGGCATTCGCAGCGTGTGGGCTGCTGCTGATGCCGTTTATCAGCGCTGTCGTAGCGATGAGTCTCGCCAGAATGTGCAAACCTGGCAGCAGGAGCTGGCCTGGCGGGAGTTTTATCAGCATGTCATGTACTTTTTCCCAGAGCTGGCAGACGGCCCCTACCGATCCCAGTGGAAGGACTTCCCTTGGGTGAATAACCAAGAGGATTTTCAGGCCTGGTGTGACGGTCGTACCGGCTACCCAATCGTCGATGCGGCCATGCGCCAGCTGAATGAAACTGGCTGGATGCATAACCGCTGCCGCATGATTGTGGCCAGCTTCTTAACCAAAGACTTGATCATTAACTGGCAGTGGGGGGAAAAGTATTTTATGCAGCATCTGGTAGACGGGGACCTATCCGCCAACAATGGTGGCTGGCAGTGGAGTGCCTCCAGCGGTATGGACCCTAAGCCCCTACGCATTTTTAACCCCGCTAGCCAGGCCCAAAAATTTGACCCAGAAGCGGAGTATATTCGCCAGTGGCTACCAGAGCTTAGGACCCTGGATACAGGTTGGCTGGTGACGGGGAAAATTCCACCCCAGGAACGCCAGCGGGTTAATTACCCAGCCCAGATTGTGGACCATAAAACCCAGCAGGCTTACTTCAAGGACAAGTATAAGGCCCAGAAAGCAACCAGCTGACCCCTGCTAGCCCCCTAGTCAACTACCCGTAACCGGCCTTGGCTCAGGGCGTCGTACACTCGATTAATTAAAGCGGCATCACTAGGGCTCAAATCACGCTGGGAAAACAGCGCCATCAATGTTTGTTGATCGTGACGGGTCAGTCGACGGGTGGCAAACATTCTTTCGATGGTCTGCTCTAGATTTGACATAGTCATGCACTCTGATGGTTATCTACATCGATCCACCCTGGGCTCAGGATCAACAATTACCCCAAGGTTCGTAACGCATCCTAGCGTAATGGCTTAATTTTATAAAAAGAATTCTTAAGCTACCTCAGTAAGATAACTGATTTCAGCTGCGTAGCCCGGTTAGATGCCCCAGAGGAATCGGTGATTTCACCACTTAGGTCAGGAGCCAGAATCCAGTCACTGCTTGCATTCTGACTTCTGACTCCTGAATTCTATTACGGGCATAATGTCCCGGCTTCAGGCAAACGCCGCCTGCTACCGACCTAAACCGTAGCCAGTTCGGGAGCGGGTCGTTTGCTGTTGCGAATACCGGCGATCGCTTCGGCATAATCAGCAGCTTTGAATACAGCTGACCCAGCCACGATCGCATTGGCCCCGGCGTCCAGCACCTGCCAGGTGTTGTTGACCTTCAGGCCACCGTCTACTTCGATCCAGGGGTCGAGGCCCCGCTCGTCACACATCTGCCGCAAGGCACGGATTTTGGGCACCATGGTGGGGATAAAGCTCTGGCCGCCGAAGCCGGGGTTAACGCTCATAATCAGCACTAAATCACACAGATCCAGCACATGTTCGATCAGTGACAGGGGGGTGGAGGGGTTGAGCACGACTCCAGCCTGCTTACCCAGCTCTCTAATTTGGCCCAGGGTACGGTGCAGGTGGGGCGAGGCGTTGTGCTCAGCGTGGACTGAAATAATGTCGGCCCCAGCTTTGGCAAAGTCAGCTACATACTTTTCAGGCTCGACGATCATCAGGTGCACATCTAAAGGCTTTTGGGTAAGCGGCCGAATAGCGCTGACCACCAGCGGCCCAATGGTAATGTTGGGCACAAACCGTCCATCCATCACATCCACATGAATCCAGTCGGCCCCAGCCTCATCCACTGCTTTAATTTCTTCCCCCAGACGGCTAAAGTCGGCGGACAGAATAGAGGGGGAGATGACAACGGACTTTTTAGACGTCTGAATCATGATGGAGGGTTCTCCTAGGTGGGCGTTTGTGACTATCGTAACAAAGTCTTAAAATATCTTGGTGCAAATGGTCAAAATTTTGCTGACTTCGTATTGATCCTCCCAATCTTGCCATCTGGTCTTAGGATAAAGCTGCCTGGATAAATTTTGCGTAAGGATAGGGCGATGATGCGACTCCAACCTTGGCAGTGGGTGGCGCTGGGCCTGCCCTTAGTGGCGATCGTTGGGTTTATGTTAGTGGCCGCTGGTAGCCAAATTCATGCCTGGGGGTTGAATTGGATCTGGGCGGTAATCGTTCTACTGCTGGTGGGATGGCGTTGGTTGTTGGCCCACTGGACCCGCCCCGCCCTGAAGGACATGGCCGCTGCGATCGCCAAGGCTGAACAAGAACTAACCACCACCATGGATCTGGCCGCCCCCACTTCAGTGAGTAGCTTACCCCAGGCGGAGGCGGCTTTAGAGCAAATCTTAGTTAAGGCCCGCCAAGATCCTCCCCTGTGGGAGGACTGGACCCCATTTTGGCAGCGGTGCCGTGATGTGGTGACGGCGGTGGCCCAGGCCTACCATCCTGAGGTCAAGTACCCCCTGCTGAACATTTATGTGCCGGATGCCTATGGTTTGCTGCGGGGTACTGTGGACGACGTGGACCGATGGATGGCCACCCTAACGCCAGTGCTGGGACAGGTGACTGTGGGACAGGCGGTGGAGGGCTATGAGATGTACCGTAAAGTTGAACCGTCTGCCCGCAAGCTATGGCAGGCGTGGTCTTGGGCCCAATGGCTGGTGAATCCGGCGGCAGCGGCGGCCCGTACCCTGAGCCAGCCTACGAGTAACCAGGCTAACCAGCAACTGTTGGGTAATCTCAGTGCCTTGCTACGAGAAGCGACCCTGCGCAACCTCTACCGCCAGGCGGTGGCCCTCTACAGCGGCGAGTTGCCTGATCTACCCCTGGGAGACACCGATCGAACGGGGGTACCGTCAGCGCAAACCCAGACCCTGCAGGAGATTCTGAACCGGGCTAAACCTGTAGACCAAGTGCAGCAACAGCCGGTCAGTATTTTGCTAGTGGGGCGCACGGGGGCCGGCAAGAGCAGTTTGATCAACACCCTATTTGCCGCTGATCAGGCGGAAGTGGATGTGTTGCCAAGCACAGATACTATGCGTAGCTACCACTGGGCCACAGAGACTGGCGATACCCTCACCCTGTGGGATTCCCCCGGCTATGAACAGATCGATCGGCAGGATTATCGAGACCAACTCCTGGACTATGGTCGCCAGGCGGACCTGTTGCTGTTGGTAACCCCAGCCCTGGATCCGGCCCTGCAAATGGATGTGGATTTGCTCCAGG
>SLIY01000173.1 GCA_007135385.1 Leptolyngbyaceae cyanobacterium CSSed165cm_216 | reverse complement strand
GCCTGACGAATGTGCTCGATATCCACCCCTTGGGCAAAGGCGGCCAGACTAGCGGCCAGGGCATTGGCAATCTGGAATGGAGCCATCCCACCCATGGTCAGCGGCACCTTCTCGGCCTGCTCGATGCGCAATAACCAGTCCCCCTTCAGGATAGATAGGTAGCCATTTTCGTAGATGGCCGCCAAGCCCCCCTGTTGGGCGTGGTTACGGACCAGGTCATTGTGGGGATCCATGGAGAAGTAGGCCACTTGGCTTTTCACCCGCTGGGCCATAGCCGACACTAGGGGATCATCAGCATTGAGCACGGCATAACCACTGGGTCGGGTGGTTTCGGCCACCACACTCTTGAGGTGGGCCATATCCTCTACCGTTTCAATGTCACCGATGCCCAGATGATCAGCCGCCACATTCAGCACCACCCCAATATCACAATCTTTAAAGGCCAACCCCGATCGCAAAATGCCCCCCCGGGCGGTTTCGAGTACCGCCACCTCCACCGTGGGATCCTGGAGGATTACCTGGGCACTCTGGGGGCCAGTGGTATCCCCTGGTTCCACTAGGTTGTCACCAATGTAAATGCCGTCGGTGGTGGTATAGCCCACCACTTGGCCCGTTTGCCGAAAAATATGGGCAATCAGGCGGGTGGTGGTGGTTTTGCCGTTGGTGCCGGTAATGGCGACCACCGGAATGCGGGTCGCAGTACCAGGGGGGAACAGCATATGCAGAATGGGTTCGGCCACATTGCGGGCAATGCCTTCACTGGGGCAGACATGCATGCGCAGGCCGGGGGCGGCGTTCACCTCGACCACAACGCCATCAACCTGCCGCAGGGGTCTGGAGATATCGGTGGTCACAATGTCAATGCCGGCAATATCCAGACCAATGATTTTGGCGATGCGCTGGGCCACCCACAGATTGTCCGGATGAATATCATCGGTACGATCAATGGCAATCCCCCCCGTACTGAGGTTAGCGGTGGCCCGCAGATAACACACCTCTCCTGCTGGCAGGACAGTATCAAGGCTATAGCCAAGGCGATCAAGCAGCTGCCAGGTAGTACGGTCTACCTCGATGCGGGTCAGCAGGTTGTCGTGACCTTCACCGCGCCGGGGATCTTGATTGGTCAGATCAATCAATTCTTCAATGGTGGAGTGACCATTACCAACCACATGGGCAGGTATCCGCTCGGCCACAGCAATCACCCGACCATTAATCACCAGTACCCGGTGATCGCGCCCCTGATAAAAGCGCTCGACAATCACTCCTTTAGAAATATCTTTGGCCGCTTCATAGGCCTCTTCCGCATCGTGATAGGTATCAATATCAATGGTGATGCCCCGTCCATGATTACCATCTAGGGGCTTAATCACAATCGGGAATCCGCCCACGTCTTCAATGGCGTTTTCTAGCTCATCTAAGTAGTAAATGACAGTGCCTCGGGGTACGGGCACTCCTGCATTTCGCAGAATTTGTTTAGTACCTTCTTTGTCGCAGGCTAGCTCCACCCCTAGAATGCTAGTTTTGCTGCTGAGGGTAGCTTGGATCCGTTGTTGGTAGCGGCCATACCCCAGTTGAATCATGGCTCGGGTTGGCAACTGCATCCAGGGAATATCCGCACTCTCAGCGGCTTGTACGATCGCTTCGGTACTGGGTCCGAGGGCAGCTTCCTGGCCAAACGCTTTTAAATCAGCCAAGTCTTGTTCAAGCTCGGCTTTGGGGTAGTGACCGGTTTCCACCAAGCTATTGCACAACCGCACAGCGGCTCGAGCTGCATAGCGTCCCGCCTGCTCGTTTTGATACTCGAATACCACCTGATAAACCCCAGGGTCCACCACACTGCGAGTACGGCCAAAGCCCACGGGCATACCCGCCATGGTTTGCAGCTCTAGGGCGATATGCTCAATAATGTGGCCCATATAGGTGCCCTGGCGCACCCGACTAAGAAAGCCACCCCGGTGCCCTGGAGAGCAAAAATGCTCAATCAGGCTGGGCAGGGTATCCGCAAGGGCCTCGTAGAATCCAGGAACTTGGTCGGAGGGCCGATCAGCTAGATCTTCTAGATCAAGCCGAATCAGAATCAGATTGGGATGGCGGATACTCCAATAATTAGGGCCTCGCAGAGTCTGGGTTTTCAGAATACGCATAGGGTGCAGTCCCTTACCGGTCAAGTGATATTTGAGTATTATGCGGACTTTCGGACAGATTAGCCGTGCTCAATGTAGCCGTTTAGACCATTTGGGTCAGAAATCTGGGGGCAACCCTATTGGGTTAAGGCCCGAATAAAGCTCTGCAATTCTGATAAAAAACCACCTCGCTTGGCTTTGACAACAGATTCGCCATCCCCACCAGCCACCGTTTCACCCAACAGAATTCGATCTAGGGCTTCCCCAGAAGGTCGCTGGGGAAACTCAGCTAGACAGGTATAGGAGCCAGCTTCGGCTGCTTGCCACAGCTGCCAAGGGCTAGGAAAGCAGCGAAACAACACGGCATCGGCCATGGGACGCAGATAGTACACAGATTCTAGGGTGTTGAGAAACCGCTCCCGCAGCTGGCGACCCGCATAGCCAATGCCAATCGTAGCGACGTCCTCTAACTTGGGGTTGAGCATGATCACAAACTTGTCCCCAGCCTCGTTACAGATATCTTCCACTTGGGAGACCTCGATGGAAGACGGCTCCACAAAGAGGTAAGCCTGATCATCGGCCTCTACCTGTCCCTGGAGCTCACCGATACCCCGCACCACAAACTCGGGATTATTCCAATCGCGGCGGGCCAAGGCCGCCGCCCCGGCATCGGGAAAGTAGAGTTTGAAGCTCAAGCCGAGGTCTTGCAGGACCGGATAAAACTGCTGGGCTACAGGCATTCCCTTCAACTCAGGGTAGACAAACTCAACGGTCATCCGGGGCACACCGGCCTGGATGGCGGCACGGGTGGCCTCACGAGCTTGGGCAATGGCCGTATCCAGGCTAGTGGGAATGTCAGTCATGGGCATCTTGGCTAGGGGAGTTAGACGGGAGACAAAGGAAGGGTGGCCAGGGAACGATCTAGGACCTGCTGTAAGACCAGGGCTGTCCAGTCGATATCGGCAGCGGTGGTGTGCCGCCCTAGGGTCAGGCGAATACCGCACTTGGCGGCGCGATCGCTATATCCCATGGCCTGCAAAATAGGGCTGGGGGAAAGCTTACCGCTGTGACAAGCCGACCCGGCACTGATGCCAATGCCGGCCAGGTTCATCTGACGCACTAGGGTCTTGCCGCTGACGCGATCGCCATCGGCAGACTGAATACAAAAACTAGCATGGTGAGGCAGACGCTGTCGCCTATCCCCAGTGGGGATTAACCCTGGAATAGCTGCTAATTGATCAAATAGGCGATCGCGCAGTTGGATCAGACGCAGGGTTTCGCTGGGCATATCCCGCTGGGCCAGGTCTGCCGCCACCCCAAACCCAGCAATATTGGCCACCGCTTGGGTTCCCGATCGCCAGCCAAACTCTTGACCTCCGCCCCACAGTAGGGGCACTAGCTCCACTCCTGGCCGCACATATAGCGCCCCGCCCCCCTGGGGACCATAGATTTTGTGGCTAGACAGGGACAGTAAATCCACCGGTAAGGTTTGCACGTCGATCGGCAGCCGCCCAGCCCCTTGCACCGCATCAGTGTGGAATAACGCCCCATGATCTCGAGTGATTTGACCTAGGGCTTCAATCGGCTGTAGGGTACCCACTTCGCTCTGGCCAAAGATGACTGACACCAGCACCGTATTATCTCGTAGGGCTCGACGCAAGTCAGCCGGATCCACCCGGCCATAGGTATCCACCGGCAGGCGAGTGACGCTCCAGCCCTGACTGGCTAGGTGCTGGGCTGGTTTTTCAACAGCAGAATGTTCCACAGTAGAAATAATCAGATGCTGCGGCTGGGCATAGCGCTGGGCGATGCCCATAATCGCCAAGTTATCGGCCTCGGTCCCCCCAGCGGTAAATACTATGGCCTCCGCCGGGGCATTCACTAAAGCCCCCACCTGCAACCGAGCCCGTTCCACCACCGTCGCGGCTCGGTTGCCCCAGGCATGCAGGCTAGAGGGATTACCCCATTGCTCGGCCATCACCTGCTGCATGGTCGTCATCACCTCTGGTCGAGGTGGGGTAGTGGCACTGTAGTCCAGATAAATTTGCATGGCGACCGGGAAAGTTAGCGACGAATGGAGCCGTTGGACGGTAGCGCTATTACTGTACAGGTTCATCCTAGCAGGCAGGGGAGTGGGGGAGTGGGGGAGAT
>SLIY01000391.1 GCA_007135385.1 Leptolyngbyaceae cyanobacterium CSSed165cm_216 | reverse complement strand
GCCTGTTCGTTCACCCCACCGTAATAGCCAATATGGTCCCCGGCTGGGCCGTCTACGGCGGTTTCCCCCGGAGTAATGGTGCCTTCCAGTACAATTTCAGACTGGGCTGGTACCTCCAAGTCGACGGTTTTGCACTTGGCCATGTGCACCCCCTGGCCTGCATACAAGCCGGCAAACAGCCATTCTGAAAGATCAATCGGTAGCGGAGTAGCCGCCGCCAAAATTAGCAGGGGGTGGACCCCAATCGCGATCGCCACCTCCAGCTTTTGGCCCAGGGCAGCGGCCTTGCGTAAATGGCGACTACAGCCCCGCACCGACAACCACTGTACCGTGGCGGTGTTCTTAGACTGGAGCTGCAACCGATAGACGCCGACATTGGGAATGCCACTTTCTGGATCCTTGGTGATCATCAATCCCAGGGTAATCACCTTACCCGCATCACCGGGATAGACCCGTAGCAGAGGCAACTGGGTGAGATCCACCTGATCGCCCTTCAGCACCACCTGGTGGCACGGGGGCAGCAGATCCCGCATCGGTTTAGCCTTGACCACATCAAACAGAGCCTTACCCAAGGTCACCGCCTGGGACAGACTCTTGGGGGGGCGGGGCTGGTACAACAGCGCCAACTTTTCCCCCAGGGTTTCCAACTCGGCGGGGTGGTCCATGCCCATAGCCCAACACACCCGCTCCACCGTGCCCAGCACATTAATGGCCAGGGGCATGCTCGCCCCTATTACATTTTCAAACAGCAGGGCCGGACCACCCCCCAACAGTAACCGGTTGGCAATCTCGGCAATTTCTAAATTGGCATCTACCGGCGCAGTAATTCGGCGGAGCTGTCCCCGCTGCTCTAGCAGGGTCAAAAATTGTTGCAGTTCTTGGGCCATGGGATAGGAGCGATTGTGAACGAGTGTTAAGCACACCCCTTAAATTATGGGGGATGACAGGGTATCGCCGCCACGTTTAGGCTGGCTGCGCCTGCCATAGCAAAAGGCAGAAGCAGGATTTGCTGGTTTTCTGCCTTCTGCCTTCTGTACTAAGTCCCCACCGTCCAGGAGTTGATATAGATTTCCTGCTCAGGGGTCAGACTATCCACCTCGATCCCCATCGCCGCTAGCTTCAGGCGGGCAATTTCCTTGTCCACCGCTTCAGGGATGGAATGCAGACCAGGTTGCAGAGATCCCCTGTGCTTCACTAGGTACTCGCAGGCTAGAGCCTGGTTAGCAAAGCTCATATCCATCACCGCGCTAGGGTGGCCTTCAGCCGCCGCCAAATTCACCAGGCGACCTTCGCCTAGCACAATCACCGACTTACCACTGGTGAGCTGGTACTGCTGGGTGAAGTTACGTACCTGCTTCACCTCAGTAGCCATCTTACCGAGGGACTCCAGGTCAATTTCGATGTCAAAATGGCCTGAGTTGCAGACCATCGCGCCGTCTTTCATCACCTCGAAATGCTCTTGGCGGATAACATGCTTGTTACCGGTCACGGTAATGAACAGATCGCCAATGGCAGCCGCTTGGGCCATGGGCATCACCCGGAAGCCGTCCATCACCGCTTCGATCGCCCGCACGGGGTCAATTTCGGTAACCACAACATTCGCGCCCATGCCCCGAGCCCGTAGCGCTGTGCCTTTACCGCACCAACCATAGCCGGCGACGACAATAGTTTTACCCGCTAACAGGACGTTGGTAGCCCGGATGATCCCATCCAGGGTAGACTGCCCGGTGCCGTAGCGGTTGTCAAAGAAATGCTTGGTGTCAGCATCATTGACGTTCATCGCCGGGAAGCTGAGCACCCCGTCTTTGAACATGGCCCGCAGCCGCACAATGCCTGTAGTGGTTTCTTCGGTGGTGCCGATGACGTCACTCAGCTGGGCCTGACGTTCTTTAACCAGGGTGGCCACCACATCACTACCGTCGTCAATGATGATGTTGGGTCGGTGGTCTAGGGCCGTTTCCACATGGCGGTGGTAGGTGGCGTTGTCTTCCCCTCTCAGGGCAAACACAGGAATACCATAGTCAGCTACCAGGCTAGCGGCCACATCATCCTGGGTGGATAGGGGATTGCTAGCAATCAGTACCGCATCGGCCCCGCCGGTTTTGAGGGCGATCGCCAGGTGGGCGGTTTCGGTCGTAACGTGGCAACAAGCCGAAATCCGAATACCTGCTAAGGGCTGTTCTTGGCTAAAGCGGTCTTGAATTTGCCGCAGCACCGGCATTTCTCGCCCGGCCCACTCGATCCGCTGTTTACCCTGGGGGGCTAAAGCCAGGTCTTTAACGTCGTACTTGAATTGCAAAGTTGTGGTCATAGGACAGTGTTAGCAGTAGTAAAAGCGATCGTAGCTCTCGTAGGGTGGGCACGGCCCACCAATCGGTAGAACCTTTTCTAGAAGTCACCGAAGCAGGCTTGGGGTAGTGTCCGGAGTTAGCTTATTTAGCTTAACGGAAATTCACGCTGGATATTGCCCCGATCGCACCTCTTCACAGAACCGTTGAGCTGCCTCAATCGCTTGGCCACGCAGATTGACATAGGCTTTCGCAAAGGGAGGTTGCCAGGCCGAGAGCCCCAGCACATCAGCGGTGACCAGCACCTGACCATCACAGTGGACCCCCGCCCCAATGCCAATGGTAGGGATGCCCAGGGCTTTGGTGATCGTCCCAGCCAGATCCGCAGGGATGTGCTCTAGCACAAGCGAAAACACTCCGGCCTGCTCTAGGGCCTGGGCTTCCGCCAAAATTCGCTCCGCCTCTACTGGAGACTTACCCTGTTTACGAAACCCGCCTAGTTGGTTCACTGACTGGGGGGTCAATCCCACGTGTCCCATCACTGGTATCCCCCACTGCACCAGGCGACTAACAATCTCAACTGCCGCCTGGTGTCCGCCTTCCAGCTTGACCGCCTGTACCCCGGCTTCCTTGAGTAATCGGCCTGCTGTGTGGATCGCCTCTGCCCAGCCGGTTTGATAGCTTAAAAACGGTAGATCTACCACCAGTAAAGCGTTTTTTACCCCCCGCCGCACCGCCTTGGCGCAAATCAGCATGTCGTCTAGGGTGAGGGGCAGGGTGGTGTCATACCCCAGGGCCACCATCGCTAGGGAGTCACCCACCAGGACAATATCAGCCCCAGCCTGGTCAACAATTTGGGCCGACATCACATCCCAAGCGGTCAGCATCGTAATCGGCTGAGCTGGCTGGCGAGTTTGCTTCCATTGAAGAATTTGCTGAACACTGACTGCCATGGCTGCGCCTAAGGACCCTGGTTGTCAGAATAGCAAACTGGAGGCAAATTCAGGCTAGAACTGCGATCGCTGGGGCTAGTACTCTGCGGCATAAGTCGGCCAACTGTTCCTGAAACCTGATACCCGGTACCTGAAACCCTCAACCAGGGTGGTCATACTTCTGCCAGCCAATACTAGGTCCATTGAAACCTAGGCTTTCCCCCAATTCGACCAAAAAAAGTGACGATGGTAGCTGGAGGGCAAAGACAACTGGTTACTGGCATGAAAGTCTTCTTGCACCTTGCGGGTCAACCGTCTCGACACCTGCCTGACCACCTGATTCAGCAGCCGATCGCCGGATCCTTTGACCAAGGTATAGGGCAATGCATTCATAAATCTAGGTTTATGAATTTTTACTGTCAGGGATAGCTCCCAGTCCACCTGGGTAATCGCCGGGGCGGCTGAGCCCTCGGTTGCTCCCTGTCCTTCACCCTCGAGTAGGCGCAGCACCGAACGAAAGTCCACATCGTAGCCAGGGGGTACATAGCCTGGAATCGGAATGGTGTCGATGCGATACACCTGATGGTCAACCGGCGATAGGTACAGCCCCACCTTCGGCTCTACCTCATAACTGAGCACTGAAAAGCGCCCTACCGCCAGCGCATAGCCGTGGTCCGAAATGGGCTCCACCTGCATCGGATGGGCACAGCGGGGAAACCAGCCTTGATGGCTATCCAAATAGTCCCCGACGGTATCAATATCAGCGGCCATATCCATTTGACCGGCGTACTGCCCTTCAAACAGGAGGACTGAGCATTCTGTCTCGGGCCGCTTTGGCTCAGATGATTCTGGCGCGGCCAGGTCTGGCCCAGAGGAGTTTGGTTCAGCGTAGTTTGGCGTTGGAGTGATGCTCTCGACGCCATCAGTCAGCGTAGGGACGCCCGACAATGGCGACGCCTGGAGCTTTGACGAGGAAGGCTGCATTGGTTCGAAGGTCACGGCAAAACCACGTATTTGAATATCACCATGCAGAAACAGGTAAGGCTTAAGCCTAT
>SLIY01000488.1 GCA_007135385.1 Leptolyngbyaceae cyanobacterium CSSed165cm_216 | reverse complement strand
GCGGCTAACTGTCGTCCGCCCCGTTTTTGGCAGCCGGATTTGTGGCAGACCTGAATTTTGAGCGGTGGCGTGGCGTGGTGAAGGGGAGAGTGGGGCTGTTTCCCCTCCTGCGCGGGGGACTCGGAGGGTGGGTTGGGGGACTGGGAGGGGGAGCAGGGTTTGGGCAGGGGAGGCAGCAGGGTGAAGACCTGGCGGGCCTTGAGGGTGGTGGTGGTGCCGTCGACTTTGGTGCGGCCAATGCAGCGGAGATAGTCGCCCGGTTGCAGGCGCGATCGCAGCATCGGTCGCAATTCCTTGCGTAGTTTGATCGTCAGCACCTCACCCTCGACCTCCAGGTGAATCGCCTTAGCCTTGGTCGGCTGATCGCCCACGAATTCTAGAAAGGTGCCATCAAGGTTAAACATCGAGGGGTTAGGGGGTGGGGTGGCCATGACAGGGGTCCTTAAGTGAGGGAGTGAGGGAGTGTAGGGGCAGACCTGGGTATCTGCCCTGGCGGGGAATGGGGAGGTGGAACGGAGTAGATGTTCAGTTCAGCTTGCGGGCGTCGACAGTTTGGGGGGTTTTGATCGGGTCGCTGAGGCCGGCGATCGCCAGATCCCACCCATTGGACAGGGTTAATATCTGGGTGTTGTTCTCCCCTGTGGCTTGGGAAACAACTTCTTCTTCGAGGTCTTTTTTGGCCACATAAACTAGGAGCTTACCGGCGGCATTGGTGCGGAGCATGATTTTCATGGGGGTTCGGGGAGTGGGGGAGATGGGGAGTATTGGCGACGACGCTGAGTAGCTCATCGACAGTGAGACTACGTTTGAGGGAGACAGCGCGATCGCGGACGGCATTGAGGACCGTTTGTCCGTGATCCGCCTCTAGATGAATGCCCTGGTTAGACAACACCTGGTTAAGCAGGTGACGGCCCGAGTGTTTGCCCACCACCAGACTGCGCTGGCGACCCACCTCACTGGGGTCGAAGGGTTCGTAGGTGCTGGGATTTTGCAGAATGCCGTGGGCGTGGATACCGGATTCGTGGGCGAAGGTGTTCTCCCCCACGATCGCCTTCCAGGGGGGGACGGTACAGTTGACGGCTTTGGCCACGAATCGGGATAGTTCCAGAAAATGTTGGGAGCGAATGCCCGTTTTGTGGCCGTAGAGGTGTTTTAGGGACATGACCACTTCTTCCAGGGCGGCATTACCCGCCCGTTCGCCCAGGCCATTGACGGTGGTATTGACGGAAGTCGCTCCGGCCCGCACCCCAGCCAGGGCATTAGCCGTCGCTAGCCCCATATCGTTGTGGGTGTGCATTTCCACTGGAATGTCCAGGGATTGCACCAGCTTTTGTACTTTGTCATAGGTACTAAAGGGATCGAGAATACCCACTGTGTCGCAAAACCGGAAGCGAAATGCTCCCCATTCCTGGGCATACTGGGCGGCGTCAATCAGAAAGATTTCATCGGCCCTAGAGCTATCTTCACCCCCAACGCTGACCTCTAAGCCATGGTCGCGAGCAAACCTGATCGCATCCCGCAGGTGCTCTAACATGGTCACCCAGCGGCCTTGGAACTTGACCTGAATTTGAATGTCTGACACTGGAATGGAAATGTGGACCCGCTTGAGGCCGCAGTGGATAGAGGCCTGGATGTCAGATAAGACGGCCCGGTTCCAGCCCAGCAGGTGAGCATTCAGACCCAGATCAACGATGGCCCGAATTGCCTTGGCTTCCTCCTGGCCCATGGCAGGAATCCCCACCTCAAGTTCATGGACGCCGATAGCATCGAGGAACTTGGCGATCGCAACTTTTTCTTCTAAACCAAAGGCAATGCCAGCGGCCTGTTCGCCATCGCGCAGAGTGGTGTCGTTGATGTAAATCATGGTAGGGAGTTGGGAGACTGAAGGGGTGAGGAAGTGAAGGGGTGGGCAGGTGGGCTGAGTTTTGTAAGTCTTTCGGACTGGCTACGCCTACGCGAAGCGTCTCCGGAGGAGAAAGTTTGAGCTTTGAATTTCAGCACTGCTGCCAGAACTCAAAGCTCAATACGATTCACCCCATCAATCCTGCCCAAACCCTAGGGTCAAGCTATCGGCGGTGAGGAAGTGATCGACGTGGAAGGTGCGATCTTCGGTTTTGAGCAGGATTTCGTCGTAAAGGTAGCGGGTGGCGCGATCGCCAAAGCTTTCGGCCTGGGCTGATAGGCGACGCAGTAAAGCGATGACTGCTTGTTCGGCGGCGAGGTCGTTTTCGAGCATGGCGCGACAGGTGTAGGCGCCATCCGGCTCAGGCGTAAAGCAGCAGAGTTCCTCCAGGGTGGCAAAGCTGCTAGCGGGAATGCCACCAAGACCGTTGAGCCGTTCCGCCAAGTCGTGGGCGTGGCCCTGAGTGGCTTCGTAGCTTTCCTGGAAGAAGTCATGAATGGTGTAGAACTCCGCACCTTCGACCACGAAGTGGTGCTTTTGGTATTGCAAGTAGAGGGCCTGGAAGCTAGCGTAGGCGAGGTTTAGCCCTTCACAGATGGCAGTCGTAACATCGATCTCAAAGCCAACGGGGTTGGGGCCAACTTGGCCAAAGGCGCGGACGAGGGTTTCGGTCGTAGCTGGGGTAGTAGACATGGGATGACTCCGTTAGGGGTGGATGGATGGGAGAGTATCGGGTATCGGGTGTCGGGTGTCAGGTGTCAGGTTTCGGGTATTGGGTGTCGGGTGTCAGGTATCGGGTGTTGGGTGTCGGGTGTCAACCAGTGAGGGAGTTTCAATCTAGAATCTAAAACCCAAAACCTGTCCTACGAATTGGCCGCGCACAAGACCTGACTTTGCCAGCATCGCTCTAGCCAATCTACGCTCTCTTGGCGAGGGAGAGAGAACTGCAGGATGACACTGCGGACTAGCAACAAGGCTAGGGGATAGTTAACATCAACTCGCAGCGTGCCATCGCTGGGGCAATTGGCGGGGATATTGAGTTCTTGCAAGCGGCGGTGGATGGACCAGCGATCGCCCCAGAGGGTTGCTCGGTGACCATTACCGGACTGGACAGAAACCGCTTGCCCCCAATTGGGGTCAGGAGGGGACGGGGTCATGGTATTAGCTCCAGAGATTGATAGGTGGGTGAGATTTTCTGTAAAAGGGCAATTTGGGCTTCGAGCGACTCGATCCGATCAAGCAGTAATTTAAAAGCCTGAGTGTCGGCATCGGGCAGTTGGCCATGGTCTAAAGGGGTGGCTTCGGCATCACAACGGCACACATTGTGGTTAGGAATGCCAACGGCGGTGCAGTGGGCGGGTACCGGGTGCAGCACCACAGCCCCAGCGCCAATCCGGGCATAGTCGCCGATGGCGATGTTGCCTAAGACCTTAGCGCCAGAGCCCATTACCACCTGACTGCCGATAGTGGGATGGCGCTTGCCAGTTTCTTTGCCAGTTCCCCCTAGGGTGACCCCTTGGTAGATCAGGCAATAGTCGCCAACAATAGCGGTTTCGCCAATCACCACCCCCATGCCGTGGTCGATGAACACCCCCCGGCCGATATGGGCACCGGGGTGAATATCGATGCCAGTGAAAAAACGACTGAGGTGGGCAATAAACCGGGGGAAGAATGACACCCGATGCTGGTGCAACCAATGGGCCAGACGATGGGCTACCAGAGCATGGAACCCCGGATAGCAGCACAGCACCTCTAACCAATGACGGGCCGCCGGATCGCGATCGAAAATGATCGCAAAGTCGTCTAGCAGGGGCAGACGCGGCTGGCTGGATCTGGTCGCAGTTGGCAGAGGCAGGCTAAACAATCGGGGCGATGGGAGAAACATGGCTCTATGTGGGCTTTGTTTCTCTGCTTATAGCAATGCCCTAATGTTGCTAGTTGGCTGTTGGCTCAATCCAGATTTACTAAAGTAATTAGCGTTGTACTCAGGGACTAAACCCTGGTAAAGCCTGCTGTTTGACTTTTGTTTGGGCCTGGGGTGCAAGTATTTTTGGGCAGTGGGGCCAGTATTTTTGTGTACCTGGATAGGTATTTTGTACTCAGGTAAAAACCTTGGGTATCAATGATTGGGGGAACTTTTAAGCTAAGACTAGATCATCGACTAGTGTACTCAAATAACAGTTTTCCCAGGGTGCGCTTCATAGCTTCACTGATAAAACTGTAGCAGTTTTGTCAAAACTTCTTCGACTTTATTCAGTAATCCTTAACAGTGAAGCCGGGTTGGGTATCCGCTGGGACTGGGAATATAAACCAACTCCACGTCCAGACCTGGAGTTCTGCCTGTGGGAAAACGCCAGATCATCAGGCCTCATTACCACCTGG
>SLIY01000238.1 GCA_007135385.1 Leptolyngbyaceae cyanobacterium CSSed165cm_216 | reverse complement strand
GGGGTAGACCAATTCTGGCGGTACGGTTATGGTACCTAGTAGTAAAAGGTTGTTTGAAAAAGGTCATCCCAAGTATGGTTTGCCGTCACGAGGCCTTAAACCCGCTGAAGTTTGAGGAATTGGCCTACTCCACAGGTATGACCTGAGACGCTCTTTAGCTTTTCAAACAACCTCTAAGGAGCGATTATGTCGCCGCTACGTTCCGAGTTAACCCTAGACTTTGTCCATTTCCTTGCATCCGTGACCACCCATCGACCTCAAACCACCGCCTATGTTCGTATTACCCATCAGTCTTGGACTCAGGGTCGGATTGAAGGGGAAGTGCGCGCTAATGCTTACGAATGGCAGTTTCAGTGGCGCTTTCGTCAAGGACACCTGCAAGTTGAACCGTCCCTGGGCCGAGCGCTGATTCGTGAGCCCCTGAGTCGATTTTTAGAACGGTTTGACTACCAGTTAGAGCCAGGAGGTGACTACTCGTTTACCATTCGGGCCAAGCTGTAAGCGGATTGTATCCCCTTAACCCACCCCGCCCTCCGGGCACCCGACACCCGCCACCTATTCAATAACGCCCAATAACGCCCTAGGTCACAGCCTGCTGCAAGGGAAGTTGGTCAAACCGCTCCACTACCCGCCGTTCTGGGGCAAAGTCTGGGGTACCGGGGCGCTGGATGGCACACACCTGCCAACCGGCCTGTTCAGCCGCATCCAGCTCACCGGGGTGGTCTGATAAAAACAGCAGTTCCCTGGGGGGGATGGCTAAGGTCTCGGCAATGGTACGGTAAGCATTTGGGTCTAGCTTAGGACCAGTGGTGGTATCGAAATAGCCCTGTAAGCCAGGGGTTAAGTCACCAGCGGTGGTGTGGGCAAACAATAGCTTTTGAGCGGCTATAGACCCCGATGAGTAGATGTAAACGGGGACACCTTGCTGATGCCAACGGGTTAGATAGTCGGCGGCATCCTCATAGATGTGGCTGGTATAAGCCCCAGTGCGGTAGCCTTCTTCCCAAATGATGCCTTGCAGGGTTTTTAGAGGGGTGACTTTTTGATCGGCTTTGGCCCAGGAGAGCAGTTGGGCGATCGCATCGTCTAGCCCCAAATGGGGCTCTCCGACTTCAGCTCGCACCTGAGCCAAAATCTCCTGTCCCTCTGGGGTGTCAGCCAGTTGCCCCATCACCGCTTCAATTCGGGCTTCGGCATAGGGAAACAGAACTGTTTTCACGAAGGCGATATCGCTGGTGGTGCCTTCAATATCGCAAACAATAGCTTGGATTGGTTGGCGATCAAATAACAACATAAGCAAGGGAAATGGCGTCAAAATGACTTAACAGAACAGCAGTGAGCCCAACAGGTTGCCATGCTACCTTGTTTTAACCTCCTCACCATGCCCCCTCACTGCGCCCCCCTATCACGATAGGACTGTACGATCCGCCAACCAATCCTGAGCCCAGACACCTCTAACACCTATCCTTTGACATCCCAGTTCCCTAGGGCAACCGCGTCTCCCACAGGGCACAGCTAACCAGTACCTCCAGGGCTTCCGTGGCCACCAGGGCCTGGGGCACAGTGGCAGCCCAGCTATACAGTCCATGACCGGCAATCATATAACCGACTGGGTAGGGCACATGGGCTAACTGGGTTAACACCTCGTCCGCCAGAGCGGTCATATCTTGGCTGTTAGCCACAATCGGAATCACTACCTCCACCGCATGGCTGGTAATGCCTGGCAAGGCCTTCAGCAATTCATAGTTCGTCAGTATCAGGCTATTTTTGCCCTGCCTCTGGTACCACCGGGACAGGGCAACACAGTCAACGGAATGGGTATGGAGGACCGCCCCTACCGCTGGAAACTGTTGGTACACACTCGTGTGCAGTGGGGTTTCAGCCGAGGAGCGCTGACCTGGGGTGACCGGTTGACCAGCCCCATCGACCACCATGATGTCGTCGGTCGTGAGTCGTCCCTTAGGCCGACCTGACACGGTAATGGCGATTTGGTTATCGGCCAACCGCGCCGAATAGTTGCCACTGGTGGCTGGTGCCCACCCCTGGCCAGCCAAGCATTGCCCGGCGTCGACTAGGGCCTGGGCTAAAGCTGGAAAGTCCATCGCGATCGCCTACTGTTGCCTAAAGCTAGACACTGCATCGAATTAAACACCAGCATTATCCAGGAAGGTGAGCATTTGTGACCAAGATAGCCCCTGATGCAAGTAGCGAGGGCTCTCAGGGGTATAAGGACCAGCCAAAATGTCCACCGCCTGAATAGCCGCCGCCGCTGGCAACACTGGCACGTCTGGATCGAAGGCTGTGGGGCGTACCAGGGAACTTGAAAAGCCTTTAAAGATCAAGACCTGATCCATGTCGCCATCCACCAGGGCATGCACCAGGAGCACCACCTGTGGATGTCTTAGGCTGTATTGTTCTAACCGGTAGCCAGGGGTCATGGTTGACATGGTTAATTCATGGCTTGGCGACCTTGCTTACCCAGGCGCACAAACACAAACCAGGCCAAGGACGCCACATAGATCACCAGACCGACGATGCCAAAAAAGCCCAGAAATCCATAGGTGTACCCGGCATGGAAATATTCCCGGTACAACAACGGTGGATCGAGCCACAGTTGACAGTCAGCGGCCGCAAAGCGGGTGGCCGAAAACGCGCAGGGCAAAAACGGCAGCAAGATGGCCGCCCCCAGAATGTTGTAAATAGTCACAGCCCAGCGCCACGAGTTAAAGCTGAGCTTCAGCACTGAGTCCGGCTGCTCACGAATTTCTTCGTTAAGGTCAAGCCAAAACCAGAGGCCAATGGGAATCAACACCCGCGCCATCAGGGCGGCCAAAAAACCAATGTTAAACCCGCCAATCATCAGATAAACCGTGATCATCAGCAGACTGGCCACCTTCCAGTAAATGGTCAGCAGATGCTGGACCGCTTCGTTTTTTTGGACAAAGGCCCAAATCAGCAGCACCAGCGGCAGCAGCACCATAAACAAAACGGCTAACCGATAGTCTGTCCAGACTAAGGAGCGCAAGAAAGCAGGGTCAAACATTAGAGAACGACAGAAGTACAGTAGAACCAGGGATAACTCAGAAGATGCTAAGAGTATCCCAACTAAACAACATCCCTTTCAAAGACGCGAACTCGGCCGGTTGGGCTGGTCGCAGTCAGATCCCGGATCAGCATTTAGTTGGAACACCCTAAACCACATTACAGATTAACACTTGGACCTCAACTCTCTAGAATTTGCCGACGAATCTGATCCACATAGGCCTTACTGGTCCGCAGGTCCCAACCAGTGACGCGGCGCACCTGCTTAATGGCCTCGGTGGTCTTACCCGCTGCTAACCGTTCTTTGACTTGGCGGGCTAGTTCTGGCGGCGGCGAGGGCAACGGGAAACGGCCCGAACCAGATCGGCGGCCCAGTTGGCGCTGTAGTCGCTGGGTCAGCCAAAACCCCAGACCACAGGCCACCAGGGCTGCTACTAAAAATACGATCTTGTTCATGACCTGTTCCTGCGCCGTTGCTCATTTTTCCCCATTTAGCCGTAGATCTGTCTGTAACCCATCGCACCCGATCGCGGCAAAACCAGAGGTCAGGCCAGAGATCAAAGTTAATCTGGAACAGGCTATCGCCAGTTGTCCCGTCGTTGTAAGGGGTTCATGATTTCATTCAGTCCTTCACCCACCAGGGACAACCCAGTCACCATCAGCGTTAGCGCCAGACCTGGGAAGAGGGCCGTCCACCAAATGCCCGTGGGTAGAGCATCTAACGCCTGGCGAATGTCGGCCCCCCATTCAGGCACCTGTTCGGGTAAACCCAAACCCAGAAAGCCCAGCCCCCCCAGCACCAAAATGGCATCAGCGGCATTCAGGGTAAACAGCACGGGCACGCTTTGAATCACATTCAGAAACAGATAGCGGCTGAGTACAGTCCAGGTATCGGCTCCCATAGCCTGGGCCGCTTCGATGTAGAGTTCAGTTTTGATACTGACGGTGTGGTTGCGCACCACCCGATAATACTGGGGAATGTAGGCAATGCTGAGGGCGATCGCGGCATTCAGCACCCCCCGACCCACCACAAAGGCCAGGGTCACCGATAGCAGTAACCCAGGCAGGGTGTAGATGGTATCCATAAAAAATAGCAACGCCCGATCGAGCCAGCCCCCCAGATAGCCACTAACCATCCCCAGGGGGACGCCGATGGTGACGCTCATCAGGGTGGCTAAAATCACCACCTGCCAGGCGGCTCGACTGCCGAACAAGGTGCGAGAAAACACATCGTAGCCCTGGCGGGTGGT
>SLIY01000145.1 GCA_007135385.1 Leptolyngbyaceae cyanobacterium CSSed165cm_216 | reverse complement strand
CTGATTCTATCGCCACACTTTTAGTTCGGTTGGGAACACCGGCCACCGCCCCCAAACCCCGAGGTAAGTCTCCGGGGTGGCCCAAGGGCCAAAAACGAAACCGTAAACCTCGCTATCCCACTGTCAGAAAACGGGCGAGTCGTCCTAAAAAAAACGTCAAAAACTGTCGCTTAGCTCTCAGATCATCTTTAAGACGTCACTAACTTCCCTCTCTGACGACAGGGAAGAAATTTGCCTTAGTCTAAACTCAAAACTTCTTACCCTCAGGCGCTCTTTCCCATGTCTAGGTCGGAAGAGCCTGGATTAAGAATGTCAAGCATACAGGTAATGATAAACTTTGGGCTTATGACAAGCCCGAGAAAATGCCAATTCCAGAAGCCAAGTTATTCAAGCTAAATTGGCGTGACCATAGCAGCAAGGATAACGCCACGAGGCCTAGGAAGGGTGATCTAATGCTTTTACTTCAAAAAGCAAAGGTTACTCACTTGGTTGAATTTATAGATGATGAATTGTATGGAGAGGGTTCTGGTGAATGGGGCATTTACAGAGTTGTAAAAGTCTTGTGGATGCCGCCCGAAGATTCGGATTGGGATAAATTACGGCACCAGCAAGAGTTCTTTGGTTTTGATTACGTTGTGGGTGATGGTGCTGCCCATGACTTATCTGCTGAAAACCAGATGCAGCAATTTCATCAATATTGGGACGCAAAGGGCGGCTTAGCCGCATTCCAGAATCATGTGGACAATTTGATTAGTGAAATGCTTTCGACAACTGAGTGAGTAAACACACGGTCAAAGCTCTCAAGTCAAAGCAAAGCAGCTTATGCATCGGCTATGATCAGTTTAAGGGAGCTAGTGTAGGAGAGAGTCGTGAACATCAGCATAGAGTTACCTTCTGATCTGGAAAATGAACTTTCTGCTGAGGCATCCCAGCTTAAATTGCCTCTGGCAGAGTATATTCTTCGTGTTCTCTCCTTTCGCCCTTTTCTGCAAAATCCTCCCAAAACAGGGGTAGAACTTGTTAGCTATTGGGAAAGTGTTGGGGTGATCAACTCCCGACCTGATATCACTGATAGCCAGGAGCATGCACGTAGACTGCGCGACCAAGCTGAACACCGTGAGCGGGCTTAGGTAGCGAATGTATCTAGTCGATACTGATGTCATGATCGATATTCAGCGGGGTTATGGGCCAGCGCTGGCTTGGTTCGCCTCTCTCCCAGAACTGCCAAGTATCCCTGGCTTTGTGGTGATGGAATTGATTCAGGATGCTCAGAACAAGCAACAGGTGAGAAACGTTCTACAGCTTGTAGCGCCGTTAGCCATTGTTTGGCCTACTGAAACTGACTGTGCCCGCGCTCTATCTGACTTTACGGCATATCATCTGTCCCATAAGATTGGACTGATTGATGCCTTGATTGCCGCTTGTGCGGTTGGGCGTAGTGCAGCCCTCTGTACGTTCAAGGTGAAGCACTATCAAGTCATCTCAGGCTTGAGCATGGAGCAACCTTATAGTCGCTGAAGCCACCTAGCACTGCGTTGGTGCGGACGGTACAAAGGTTATCGGTGAGTGTTCAAGGTTGTCTGCCGCCGCACAACTTCACCGTTATGCATCTTGGGGTCCACTACACAGCTTGGTAGATACCAATCGTGAGTATCTCCGAGAGTGGTTACCTTGGCTTGGGGAGTGTTCAGAGCGTCGTGCTCAATCAGGCTAGAACCCTCGATTTCTCGTTCCCAGAACTGGGATTTACACAAAAATCAGGACGCTCCCTGGCTTGATGCAAACCCATCTCCCAACGATACAGAGTCTTTCATGCGGAATTTCACCGTCATACCCTCATTCAGTAACACCCAATCATGAAAGTGTGTGCCGCTCAACTTCGACCAGCCGCAGGCAATTTCGCAACGAACGCGGCTAAGCATCTTCAGCTCATCGAGCTTGCCGTTGCCCAGCAGGCAGATTTAGTATTCTTTCCTGAGCTTTCGCTCACGGGCTTTGAGCCACGGCTCGCGAGCTCACTTGCTGTCGGTACAACTGATCGCCGACTCGACATGTTCCAGGAGTGCAGCGACAGAGATAACCTAATCATAGGGGTCGGCATGCCTGCCGCCACAGGTGCTGGCGTGCATATCGGGATGTTCTGGTTCGCACCTGGCGACGCTCGTCGCATGTACGCAAAGCAACAACTGCATATCGACGAACATTCTTACTTCGTGCCCGGCGCTGAACAGCTTGTATTGGAGAGTGGCGGCCACAAGCTCGCCCCTGCCATTTGCTACGAGTCGCTTCAGATGGATCACGCCGATGGCGCGGCCGCATTGTCTGCCGAGATCTATCTAGCCAGTGTTGCCAAACCAGCTGGCGGTCTGGCCAAGGCAATGGTGCACTATCCCGCCGTCGCACGCAGACACAATATGTTTGTGATCATGGCGAACTGTATCGGGCCGAGCGATGGCTTTTTTAGCGTTGGTCAGTCGGCCGCTTGGAATGCTGGTGGGGAGCTGCTTGCCCAAATGCCCCCGGCGTCAGAGGGCGTGGTTCTGCTAGACATTGCTAGCAGCAGGGCCAGTGTACATGAACTCATCAGCGTATGAAAAAGCTTGCTAGCCAGGTGCTCCAGCCGACGCCGCCAAGGGGTCGTTAGCCATGATTCAATATTGTTATTGCCCTTAGTGTTTTTAGGATTTTTAGGAATCAATGTCTGCCCCCCACGCTGCTCATGGAGAATCGCCTGGGCTCCCCCCCGCTGACACGGCCGCTTATGTAGCAGCCATGGCTACCATGCTAGATCTCCCTATTCCTGCCAGTCTTCAGGCTGGGGTGGTGGCTAATCTAGAGCATATCCGCACGATCGCCCAGCCTGTGATCACCTTTGCTCTACCCGACACCATCGAAAGTGCCGCAACCTTCGAGCCGTAACCCCAGCGTCTGGGTCCAATCTGTAGAAATGAGAAATGACCCAGGCCATTCCCGACAAAGTCTTTGCTATGACCCCACCCCAAAATGCCCTGGCCCTGGCTACCGCCGTTAAACAGGTACACCTATCAGCCCTCGCGGTGGTTGAAGCGACCCTGACCACCCTGCAAACGCGAAATCCTACCCTTAACTGCTTTACAGCGATCACCGCCGATCGGGCTAGGCAGCAGGCCCAAGCGATCGATCAGGCGATCGCCGCTGGCCAAGACCCCGGTCCCTTAGCTGGCGTCCCCTTTGCGGTCAAGAACCTGTTTGATATTCAGGGGATGACGACCCTAGCGGGGGCCAAGCTGAACCAGGACAATCCCCCCGCGGGCCAAGATGCTACCGCGATCGCCCGTCTCACCCAAGCTGGCGCCATTCTGGTGGGGGCGCTAAATATGGACGAGTATGCCTACGGTTTTGTCACCATCAACCACCACTTTGGCACCACCCCCAACCCCCATGATCCCAATCGCATAGCCGGTGGGTCGTCTGGGGGGTCGGCGGCGGCGGTGGCCACAGGGCTGGTGCCCGTTACCCTAGGGTCTGACACCAATGGATCCATTCGGGTACCAGCGTCCCTCTGTGGGGTATACGGCCTCAAGCCCACCTACGGACGACTGTCCAGGGCTGGGGCCTACCTGTTTGCCAGCAGCCTTGACCACGTGGGGCCGTTCGGTCGGTCGGTGGCCGATGTGGCGGCGGTCTATGACGCCCTGCAAGGGCCAGACCCGGCTGACCCAGTGTGTACCCAACGGTGCCCAAAACCCGTGACCCCAGCCTTAGATCAGGGCATTCAGGGTTTGCGCCTGGCCCGCTTGGGCGGCCATTTCGATCGCGGCATGGAACCCGGGGTGCGCACAGCCGTAGATGACGTAGCCCAAGCCCTAGGGATTACAGCCCAGGTGGAATTTCCCGAAACCCACCGGGCCAGAGCCGCCGCTTACCTGATCACCGCCTGCGAGGGTAGCCAACTGCACCTGGACCGCCTGCGTCACCACCCCATGGATTTTGATCCCGCCACCCGCGATCGCTTTTTAGCCGGAACCATGATCCCGGCCGCCTGGTATGTGCAGGCCCAGCGGTTAAGACGCTGGTACCGCGATCGCGTTCGAGCCATCCTCCAGTCCTACGATCTGCTGCTGGCCCCCACGACCCCCTGCGTCGCCCCACCCCACGACCAAACCACGCTGACTATCGACGGCGACACCTTTCCCCTGCGCCCCCACCTGGGATTTTATACCCAGCCCCTCTCGTTTATCGGCCTGCCGGTGCTGTCGGTGCCGATCCACCGCCCTGGCCAGTTGCCCGTCGGGGTTCAATTGGTGGCTGCGCCATATCAGGAGGTCAAGCTGT
>SLIY01000165.1 GCA_007135385.1 Leptolyngbyaceae cyanobacterium CSSed165cm_216 | reverse complement strand
GGAGGTTGCGCGTGAAGTAGTTATTGCTATATTTAGGCTCGGCTGAGGCAATGGGATTGATCAAGTAGTCCACGAATTCATCTTTAAAGTCTCGGTAAGAGCGCACCGTTTTACTGTAGGTGGCAAACCAGTGGGCCTGGTCCCTATGGCTACGGCGACCATCAACTTTGCCAGTGTAGTAGGTGAGAGCCTGTTCTAACCGGGGTTCGTCCAGAAGTGTAGGATTGACCACCCTGAAAGTTGTGGTGGCCGCTTGCCGATGGGTTTGATAGCGGGCGAGACGAATGGCCAGGTCAGTTTCAGTCTTACGACGTAAATCACTAATGTTTTGCTTTTGCTCTTGACCGCTGTCTTTGGTGAGCAGGCTGCTGTCGTACAAAAAAGGATAGTGCTGAATGCGATATCCCAAAGGTTGCTCAGCGATCAGAGTTGAGGTGGTTTCTGGCTCTTGGTGGCGACTAAAAATCTTCTGAAGGCGACAAAGGGCGGCATATTGCTCGCTAGCCACAAATTCCCGAACCAAAGCCTGAATGCGCTGATTTTCAGGTTCCAGGGAGTTGAACTCAGGCAGGTTGTCAAAGATTTGCACCAACTCAGGAATTGCCCAGTGGTTGCGAGACTCTGTGTACCACGGGTTGATCAAGGTGTAGCAGCAGCGATTCAGCACATATTTAAATTCACGGTCTGCCGTAGATTGGCAAGACAGTTGGATCAAGACATTCGCCACTGTGCTGTCAGGATAGTGGGCCACATCTAAAAATAACTTGCGAAATCGCTCGATGAGCTGGTGGGGTTGCTCGACCCTACGCCAGTGCTGCCAATGCTGATACAGCACCTCTTCTAGATTGGCTGGGGGATGACTGGAATAGTTGGACCAAGAGTCTAGAGAATCCCAAGGGCTCATGGCGATGACCTGATTGTGTGTGAAGGAAGGGTTAAACCACAACGGGTTAGACACCCATAAACCTGTCTGAACATCTAGATGAGCTAATTCAACGCTCAGGGTAGGATGAGTCAAAATCAACTCTTCCAGGGATGCACCCCTGAGTTAGGGCGCTGAATCGGCACAATCCGAGATCTAGATTATTCTACAGATGTTTCCGCAAAATTTCGGAGATAACTAGAATACATTCTTAAAGATTGTGTAGTTTAAGCGATCTATCCCGCTGTAATTTGCTGTACCACCGTTTGAGCTGAGTAGCTGACGCCAGCAGTCCCTTCCCCGGGATGGGTGCAATCGCCCACGAGCCACAACCCCTGAATGGGGGTGCGGTTAGCAAAACCAAAGGGGCCGAAGGTACTAACCCGCATGCCTAGACCGCCGACGCTACCTTGATGGCGGGCAGTAAAGTGGGCAAAGGTGCGAGGGGTCGCTGCTTCCACATGAATCAGATGGTCTGGGGCCAGGTCAAAATAGCTGGACAGTCGCCGAATTGCCCCATCGGTATAGGCCTGCTTCATTTGCGGATAGTCGGTGGTCTGCCACCAGGGGTCGATATCGGTAAACGTGGAGGCAATGATGGTAGCCATGCCCTCGGGGGCGCGCCCATCCCCTGGACGGCTGACGGAGACAAAGAGGGTGTTGTTCTCGGCCAGAGGTCCATCATAGTTATAGAGAAACTGGAGATGGGGTGAGCAGTCGGCGGGAATAGCGGCAGCGGTTACCCCCAGGTAGACCACAAACGCCCCGCTGCTGGGGGGGAGTGCCTGGACGCGACGACGATAACCAGCGGGGGCTGACTCCCCTAATAGGCTGACGAGGTTATGGACCGTCACATTGGCGATCACATGATCGGCTGGCTCTAGCCAGGTGCGTCCCTTGGGGTCCTGTACGGTCACCCCGGTGACTCGGCCTTGCTGGGTGTGGATGTGCTGTACGGTGTGGCGCATTTGCAACAGGCCCCCATCCCGTCCTAAGGCTTTTTCTAAGTAATCGCTGAGCACCTGCATGCTACCTTGCAGGTGAAAGAGACCCTGGGGGGTTTGGGAAACACTGAGGGCCGTTGCCGCGTAGAGCATAGCTGTTTCATCGGCACTCACCTGGGAGTAAAGCTTTAGCTGCAAGTCGAGGAAGGTTTTTAGCCGGCGATCGCCCCCTAAGCCCAATCGGTCCAACACTTGGCCGACCGTAGAAAAGGTATAGGGCAGCGTGATCAGGGTATCGGGCCGCACCGCTCGCACCAGTCGCCACAGATCCCAGCCATTGCGGGGGGGCAATACGGGCTCTCGACTCTGAAACCGCCAACTGGGCTGGAACAAGGTCTGAACCAGTTGCCAGAAGGGCTCACTGCCAGGGAACTGCCGCTGCCGTTCCGCTTCCCAGGCAGAACGGTGACGCCACACCTGAATCGGCTCAGCTTCCCCCGGCAAAAAGACGGCACAGGATGGATCGCAAGGGGTGGCTGGGGGCTGGGGTAAATCTAATTCAGCAAAAATTTGGGCATGGATACCTCCCGGCTCCAACCCGGCCACCTGGGTCGCCCCCACATCGAAGGTAAACCCCCGCCGTTTAAAGGTGGAGGCACAGCCACCGGGGACGATTGCTTGGTCAAACACCCGCACCTGATAACCTCGCCGAGCTAGCAGGGCAGCCGCTGTTAAGCCGCCAATACCAGCCCCAATCACCACGACCGACCTAGATTTAGCAGGCAAAGCAGGAGCACCCATCATTTAACATTTTGTTACATGCTCCTCATTTTAGCCCCATTGCAGCGGTAGTTGATGGGTCTAGGAATTGGCTTAGCCATACTCTCGAGTACCTGCCGCGAATTGCAAGACCATGGGAAACCCTTGATCCTGGTGATATTTATCAGCCCAGGTGCGGAGTAGTTCGTCCAGTTCATCCAAAGCCGCCTGGCGACGATCGGGGTCGATATCGAAGACCTCCACCCCCCGCAATACCCCCTCCTCTTCTCGTACCCAAGCTTGCAGTAAGTTAAAGTAGCGAGCGACATCGTCAATCATGGCAAATACCCGTGCCCGTTCCCCCTTGGGAGAATAGGACTCGCTGACCAAGGCAAACAGGGGAATATCCACCAGAGGCGAATCAATCTGAATCACCGTTTCTGAGTGCAGCAGGCGAAACTTGATGTGGGACATGAGGGCATCACTACAAGGCATCCGCTGCCCTTTGGGCAAATCAGTCTGGGACACCTCATGCAGCATTTCAATTAATTCATTGAACTCCACCTGGTCTAAAATCCTGGCATTTGGTGCCCCCTCCGGCAATTTTGCCTCGATCGCCTTGCGCTCTCCAGGGGTCAGTCCTTGAATGCGAACCCGAGGTTGATTGTCTTTAAAGGGAAATTTATCCTGCCATAGAAAGGGAAGGGCAATTAAGTAGTAAGGCTCCTTAGAGTTGAGCACCTTCAGACTTTGGCCCTCAGCTAGGGTAGCCTCTATTTCTTTGACGATCGCTTTAATCCGCTTGGGTTCCACATGGTAAAGAAAACCCGTTTTCCGAATATTTTCCCCTTGCTCAATGAAGGTGCTATAAATGGCTAGCTTAGCGGCCGTTGTGGCCGCATCCAAAAAGGCTCCGTAGCGATGACCGCCCATTTTCATCGTGCTAAGGGCCAGGTCAAACAAAATTTGATCGGCAGGGCTGGGGTGAACGACCTCGAGTAAATGCTGCCTGAGCTGTGGCGGGACTTGGGACTGATGGGTCACAATACAATAACGTGTCCAAACATAATCATGAGTTGAGATCACATAATCATGAGTTGAGATCAGGTGAGCCATTAATCGCTCAGATCCTGATGAACCTCTCCTGATGAACCTCAAAATGCAGTGTTCTCTGTAGCAGTGTTCTCTGTACCAGAGAAGCACAGAGATAGCCAGCCAACCCTGGGTAGCAAGAGCATGGCTGTATATCACTCAGAACGTCAGGACGGTATGGGTTTGATCCTGGTTGGATCTTTGAAAAATCCATCAATCTGAGCGCACGAAAGACTAATTCTCTTCAGTTTACTTCAGGTTTGAAAAATAGCGCCGAATCTCGATGAAACTCTCCAGGAAGTGGACCAGGGTTGACTCAACCTCCCTTATCATTTGTGCCTATAACGGTGAGTGCCTTAGCCTATTCCGTCGGCTGGGCAGCTCCACAGTAGGCGTTGACTTCGTTGATCAGCTGAGATTCTGTTTGGGATAACTCTTCAATGGCGGCCACGGCTCTCATGGTCTGTTCCTGCGATTCCTCGATTCTGGCGGGCAGATCGGCTTCCGATTCAGCCGTTACCACTAGATCCATAGCTTGACGAGCGTCGTCTAAGGCTCCACTAAACCCTTCGACAACATCAATGTAGCTATCCCGAAAGTCAGCCAAGGTTTCATCCTGGAGAGAGGTTGCCTCCAGATCATCCACTAGCCCATTCAGGTTAACCACCACTTTATCAACAGCTGACGTGTACTGACTGGCGGCCAGCTTAATATCATCGAGGTCTTTGACCTGGGCGGCACTTTCGCTAAAGGCTTGAATCTCAGTTTCAAACTCTTGCATAAAGCCTTGGGTTTGGTTGACCACATCCGCCAGCTGATTGCACTGGGCGACTCGAGGTTGGCCACAACCTACTAGCAACAGGGCCATTAAGGTACCGATCACCCCACCCCCCCAGCGGCGACGTGTGGTGAAGCCCCATCTATCCTGCATCAATCCTGTCGTCATAGCTGCCGCCATCAAATGGTGTTACGGCTTCAAGTTGTACCTTGTCTTGGGTGGCTTTACAACTAGCCTGGCCCAGAAGATAAATCGGACAATTGATCACCATGCCCAGCAAATCTACTCTAAATCTACTCTGAGGAGCTGATAGGATCTAAATTAACGGTCTAAACCGGAGAAGAGGGGACTGTCCTGAGCTGGGATTGCCCCATCAAGCTCCACGGTAGATAGAAATTACTATCTGCGATATCTTGATTAGTCTATCTTTATTATAGAGTCATACCCAGTATGCCGACTCCGGACAAGTTTCTAGTTGCCACCCAGTGGGCCGCTCTTGGCACCCTGGCCCTGATTGCTTTGGCCGTTCTAGCATTTGTACTGAAGTGGGGAATCCGCTTCCGGCTGGTCGGGGCAGCGGGGTTTTCTATAGTGCTGACAGTGGGGTTGCTAGGGCTAAGTTTTGAGCCCTTTAGCCGGACTGTTGTGCCGGGGGCTGTGCCCTATGCCACGGTCTACGATTCTGGGGCGAGCCAAATTGTCATTGCCGTGCCATCCACCATTACCCCGGATACCCTTGATGCTACCCTGCAACAGGCGGCCAGTAACCTGTTCAAGCCTTACCGGCTAGGCCTACCTGGACAAGTTCCCACGGTTCGGGCTCGGGTGATCGTGCATGATCAGCCGGGGGTGTCAAAGCTGGTTTATGTGGGTCAGGTCCAGCCCGCCCCTAAAGGTGAAGACGCCGCGGCCTATCAGGTCGATGTGGACCAATCGGCCCTGGCAGCATTACCCCTAACCAATGAGAGCTAGGGGGATACCTAGGGCGTCCCATAGTTTGCTCACCTCTCTCCCTATTCCTGTTAACGGCCACCTATGACTACGTTTGCTTTACCCAGCCTAACCATTGCCCCAGCCCAGGTGGTGCGGGGTACAGAGATTTTGGCCGCCCAGGGGGCCGCGATCGCGGCTTTAGGGCAACGACCGTTAATCGTTGGCGGTAACCACAGCTTGGCCTTGGCTACTCGCCTACGGCCTGCCCTTCAGCAGGCAGGGTTGACTGCCCATACAGCTCACTACGGCAGCGATTGCAGCGAAACCAGCTTGACTCGCCTACGACGACAGGCTGCCACCCATCAAGCGGATGTGGTGATTGGGATCGGTGGCGGCAAAGCCCTGGATACGGCCAAACTATTGGCTCACCAGCTCCACTGCCCAGTGGTCACGGTGCCTACCTCTGGGGCCACCTGTGCGGCCTGGACCGCTCTATCCAACGTCTACTCCGAGCAGGGGGCCTTTCTGTACGACGTGGCCCTGCCCCGCTGCCCCGATCTGCTGATTTTAGACTATGCCCTGGTGCGCACCGCCCCACGCCGTACCCTGGTGGCGGGGATTGGCGATGGTTTAGCTAAGTGGTATGAAGCGTCTGTCAGTAGCGGCACTTCCCAGCAGACCCTGATTGTATCAGCGGTGCAGCAGGCCCGGGTACTGCGGGATATGTTGTTTCAAAAGACCCCAGGGGCGCTCCAGGACTGGGGTGGAGATGACTGGCAACAGGTAGTTGATGCCACGGTGTTACTGGCCGGTGTGATCGGCGGGGTGGGGGGTGCCCAGTGCCGCACGGTTGCCGCCCATGCGGTGCATAATGGGCTGACCCAGCTGACTGCTAGCCATGGCACCCTGCATGGGGAAAAAGTGGCCTACGGTATTTTGGTGCAATTGCGCCTGGAAGAACTGGCAGGTAAGGCTGCCCTGGCCACAGCCGCCCGTCAACAGCTGATTCAGTTTTATGGGGCGGCGGGGCTACCCACGACCCTAGCTGATTTGGGCCTGGGGGATATTTCCCTACGGCAGCTGCAGCAGGTGGCAGAATTTGCCTGTCGCCAGGGGTCTGATATTCACCATTTGCCTTTTGTGGTCACCCCTGACGCTGTGGTGGCAGCCATGGTGTCGCCCCTCTGTCCTGAACTGCGAGATCGACCTCGGTTGGCCGATTCTGCCGCTACCGTTGCCCCGGAGGTGCAGCCATGAGCTTAGATTGGATACCGCCCGCAGATCGCCTCAGTGCGCTGCCCCCCTACGTGTTTGCCCGCCTCGATGAACTCAAAGCCCGAGCCCGAGAGCAAGGGCTGGATTTGATTGATCTGGGGATGGGTAACCCTGATGGCCCTACCCCCGCCCCCGTGGTAGAAGCGGCTCGCCTAGCCATTGGTGACGCCAGTAACCATGGGTATCCCCCCTTTGAGGGCACCGCTAGCTTTCGCACCGCCATTACAGACTGGTATGCCCGTCGCTACGGGGTTCAGTTAGACCCTACCGCTGAGGCCCTGCCCCTATTGGGGTCAAAGGAGGGGATTACCCACCTGGCTATGGCGTTCATCAACCCGGGGGATGTAGTCCTGGTCCCCACCCCCGCTTACCCAGCCCACTTTCGGGGACCGGCGATTGCCGGGGCTAAGGTTCATCACTTGCATCTGAGGGCTGAGAATAACTGGCTGATTGACTTTGACGCCATTCCCCCAGCGGTAGCTGAATCGGCAAAAGCCCTATTTTTCAACTACCCGAATAACCCCACCGCGGCCACGGCCCCCCGGTCCTTTTTTGAGCAAGCGGTGGCCTTCGCCCAGCGGTATCAAATTTTGCTGGTGCATGATCTGTGTTACGCCGAACTGGCCTTTGACGGTTACCAGCCCACCAGCCTACTGGAAATTCCTGGGGGTAAAGACGTGGGGGTCGAGTTTCACACCCTATCGAAGACCTACAACATGGCCGGTTGGCGGGTGGGCTTTGTGGTGGGCAACTCTCACATCATTCAGGGTTTACGCACCCTAAAAACTAACCTAGATTATGGGATTTTTGCGGCGTTGCAGCAAGCAGCAGAAACCGCCCTTTCGTTGCCCGATCGCTACCTAGAGGAGGTACAAACCCGCTACTCTGCTCGGCGCGACTTTTTAATCAGCCAGTTTGCCTCCCTGGGCTGGACGGTGACCAAGCCCCAGGCCACCATGTACCTGTGGGTGCCCTGCCCGCCGGGGATTAGCTCCACGGACTTTGCCCTTGAGGTGCTGCAAGAAACTGGGGTGGTGGTTACCCCGGGTAATGCCTTTGGTCCTGGGGGCGAAAATTACATTCGGGTGAGTTTGATTGCTGACTGCGATCGCCTGGGTCAGGCCATGGATCGTATCCGCCAGGCGGGGTTTCGCTTCGAGCCCGTCACCGCCTCGGTCTAAGCCCTGATTCTAGGGTTAACGGTATAGTGAACATACTCTTACGCTGCGTATCGTCATGTTTAATCTAGGTTGGACCGAGGTTATTGTTGTGATTGGGGTCGCCATCTTGATTTTTGGCCCCAAGAAAATTCCAGAATTAGGGAGTGCCCTGGGGAAGACTCTGCGTGGCTTTAAAGCAGAAATGAACCAACCTCCCGATCCAGACAGTCTCGACGCTTATGATGATGCCGAAGACGCAGATGTCTATCGGTAAGTGCCATTGAGGACTACAGGGCCATGCGCCAATTTATCAAATACACCCTGGCTAGCCTGACCGGGTCGATTTTATTTTTCATGTTGTTGGGCTTTTTGCTGACGGTGGGGGCTGTGGGCCTAGTAGGGGTTTTGCTGGCCAGTTTTACCCGAGGCCCTGATCCGCCGACCGTCGCTGATCGGACTTTGTTGGTGTACGACCTATCTACGCCCATTTCCGATGGTCCAGCGATGGCCGATCCCCGGTCAATGATCTTGGCCTCTCCCACCCCGACGGCCCTGTCCCTACGGCAGGCAGTGGCCGCCCTGGAGGCCGCCGCTGATGATCCTCGTATTGCCGGGTTATATCTCAAGGGGGGAGCCACTGTCGGCACCGGGCTAGCCAATCAAATGGAACTTTACCCCGCCATTCAAGCCTTTCGGGAAGCAGATAAGCCTGTGCTGGCCTACGATGTGGCCTGGAGCGAACGGGAATATTACCTGGCGGCTTTGGCGGATACGGTGTACCTGAACCCCCTAGGCAGCGTGGAAATGAACGGCCTCTATGCTGAGGTGATGTATCAGGCGGAGGCCCTGGACAATCTGGGCATTGGGGTACAGGTGACCCGGGTGGGGGCCTACAAGTCGGCGGTGGAACCGTTTATTGCCGATAGCATGAGCCCCGAGGAGCGCACCCAAATTCAGCAGTTACTGGATGATGTATGGCAGACCATGGTGACGGATATGGTTGAGCCGCGATCGCTAGCGCCCCAGCAACTGCAAGCCATTGCCGATAGCCAGGGTTTCTTATTCGGGGAAGCGGCCCAGAGCGAGAATCTAGTGGATGAAATTGCCTACGAGGATGAGGTGATCGAGGCCTTGCGGCAGCTGACTGGGCAGGAGGGTGATGGCAATGGTGACCCCAATTCCCCTAGCTTTCGCCAGATTAGCTTGGGGCGCTATGCCCGCACCATCGACGATGACCTGGTGAGCCGTCGCTCCAGCAATCAGGTGGCGGTGGTCTATGCCGAGGGACCGATTGTCGACGGGGAAAGTGGCGGCGGCTTTGGCCAACCCCAGGTGATTGCTGGCAACACCCTGGCCCGACAACTCCAACAGCTGCGGCGCAATGACAATGTCAAGGCGGTTGTGCTGCGGGTGAATAGCCCCGGCGGTAGCGCTACCGCCTCAGATGTAATTCTGCGGGAGCTACAACTGCTACAAGAGGCCGATAAGCCCGTGGTGGTGTCCATGGGCAACGTGGCCGCCTCTGGTGGCTACTGGATTTCGGCTCTGGCAGACACCATTGTGGCCCAACCGGCGACGATTACCGGCTCGATTGGGGTTTACAGCTTGTTTCTAAATCTACAAGAGCTAGGGGACAAGGTGGGGGTCTCCTGGGAGGGGGTCAAAACTGGGGAACTGGCCGATATTCTTTCACCGACTCGGCCTAAGACCGACCAGGAATTGGCAATTTTGCAAACCGCCGTCGATAACATCTACGCCACCTTCTTAGACCGGGTGGAAGCCGGACGGGACCTACCCCGAGCCACCGTGGCCGAAGTGGCCCAAGGACGAGTGTGGTCTGGTACCACCGCCCAGGACCTGGGGTTAGTCGATGAACTGGGGGGGTTGAATCAGGCGATCGCGATCGCCGCAGACCTAGCCGATTTAGGCGATGACTGGCGTCTAAGGGAATATCCCGAACCGGATGACTGGCAACGGTTTTTCACCCTGTTCGCGTCCCAGCCAACCCAGGCCCAGTGGACCAACTGGCTAACGACAGATAGCCCCGATCCTGTCACCGGCCAGTTGCTGGACGTTTGGGACGAGGTCAGTCTGCTGCAAACCCTCAACGATCCCAGGGGGCTCTACCTGCTCAAGCCCTATCAAATTCGCTTGAAGTAGGGTTCGCTTGAAGTAGGGGCCAGGTACCCCACGAACCTGGGGATTCCCCTGCTACCCTTCAGTAATGCCGTGTACTCGGAAGAGATCCGCCATGGTAGAACAATAGGGCTCCATGGCAAAGGTGGCTGGATTCACCGTCCCCTTGTAGACAAAGTGACGGTACTGCAAGCAGAAATAGTCCCAAGGGGCCATCTGCACCCGAAATAGGGTGATCAACACATCCGCCAGCCAAAAGTAGAGGGGAATCTGAAACCAGATGCGCTTGCCCAGGTAGTCGCAGGTTTGCTGCACCGCCTGATCGGCGGACAGGGGAGGATTGCCTAAGACAAACTCTCGATAACCCACCTGGGAGGGATGTTCCAGCAGATAATTGACCACGGTGGCAATGTCTTGGGCATGGGCAAAATGAAAGCCAGCATCCGCCTTAAAGAATCGAATCAAGCCGATCCATTTGGTGACATCTTGTAGCCCAGCAGAAATAAACGAATAGGGCTTGTCCTTATCGCCACCAAACACCAAGGTGGGAAACACCGTAGTGATTTTGTCGTAGATGGCTAGTTCAGGTAGTCGTTGATGGCAATTGTACTTGCTGCGGATATACTCGGTGCCTAGCTGTCCCGCTTCCGGCAGCGGTTGACTCTGCTGATTCAAAATGCTAGCTGTGGAAAAATAAATCACCTGCTGACACCGCTGCGGATCAAGCCGACTCAGCAAGTGCAGATTATCGTCCACATTGGTCTTGTGCACATAGTCCGGCTCTCCCCCCCAAGCCGCGGCGGTCAAAATGGCCATGTCCATAGTGGCCAGGAGATCAGCGTACTGATCACTATCCCCTAACCCGCCCAGCAAAATATGCACCTGGGGATTATCCTGCACCGGTAGACGCAGTTTTTCTGGGTGGCGCAACAGCAAAAAGAGCTCGTAGCGGTTAGTTTGCACTAACAGTTCCAGAATGTAGTGCCCAATGCAGCCACTGGCACCGGTGATAAAGATTCGCGGTCGGCCAGTCTCTGGGGAAGATGAATCCAAGGTGTCCAAATCGTTAGTTAGGCTCAACGGAAATAACTCGACAGTCTCAACAGTATTGATGAATTGATGGTCTGGAGCTGAGTCCTGTGACACTTTGCTTCATCAGTATGCAACAAAAGTATCCCCCTAGATGGCAGCCATCTTTGATTTAACTCCAATGTCTAACATAGCTCTTTGGTCACGATTTACCCCAGACCCCGATCAGCGGATTTAACCAGGGAGCCCATAAAACCTAGATAAAGTTCACAATTACCATCCGGTTGCCTCGGTGACATTGCGTATAAGTAGAGTGCCATCCTGGTGCTGTCCTGATTTGATTGTCACATTATTAAATGGCTAAATGGCCCTATTTCCCTATGACCTTCGGTAACGTTTGCTACCTTGGCGGCTTTAGGATAGCTAATCGTGAGGCTCAGCCCCAGGGGTTTACTCTGCTAGAACTGATGATTGTGGTGGTGATCTTAGGCCTATTGAGTGCCCTAGTATGGCCCAGCTTCATGCGATATACAACCCGGGCTCGGCAGGCTAATGCCTTGAAATATGTGGGTAGCTTAAGCCGCGCCCAACAATATTACTTTTTAGAGCATGCTCACTTCGCCAGTTCCCTGGCTGAGTTAGGGTTTAATCACCTCGATGCAGCCCCGGACTACGGCTATGCCGTTAAGCTGGCTGACAATGGCACAACTGTGGTCGTGGCTGCCCCAGCCAGCGATGAGCTCAAGGGGTATGCTGGGCTGGTCTATACCACCACTGACAATGGCGGCAATGCCGTGATCTCTACAGTGGTCTGTGAGGGGAGTCGAACCGCGATCGCCACACCCACCTTATTAGCTGTGGGCAGCCAACTCAAAATCGCTGACTGTGCTCAGCTATAGCCCAGCCAGCCGATCTACGGCACATCTATAAACATATGCGGACATATGCCAGCCGCTGGGCCATCCCCCTTGACCGTCCCTGGCCTCCAGCCATGGTGTCTTGGTAGAATTATGGTTACTATTGCCATGCTTAGCCCTCTTTTTGCGATAAAGTACTGTCATTACGCTTCATATTTTGTTACAACAAAAGGGAAGTTGGGTTGGTATTAACCTCTATGTTTAGCGGCTTTACTGGATTCCAGGCAAATGCAGCTAATGATTTCGGTGAGCGGATGATCAATTCTGTGGTCACCCAGTCCTTGCGTCACCTGTTTAGCCGCAGTGAGGCAATGGATGTAGCCGTGCGTTGCTCTCCCCCGAGTAAGCTGCTCCAGGGTATGGTCGACAGTTTCCGTATGGAAGGTCGAGGCCTGGTAATCCGCAAGGAATTTGAAGCGGCAGAAATGATGTTTGAAACAGATGCCGTGGCCATTGACGTTGGAGCAGCCATTGGCGGTAAAATTCGCCTGCGCCAACCGACCCAGGCCATTGCTCAGGTGGTACTTACAGAGGTGGCTATCAACCAGGCCTTTAAGGCCAAATTGGTCCGTCAGCACCTGGAGGGGGTAACCGATGATCAGGTCACTAACCTGTCGGGAGGGGATCCGGTGACGTTCCGCGATCTGCAAATGACCCTGCTGCCTGACCAAGAGATTAAAATTGCCGCTAAAACTGATTTGCCCAACCGTAAGGACCTGCCCTTGCAGCTGACGGCAAAAATTACCGTGGAAAAACGGCGGCGGATTATTTTTGCCGATGCCGAATTTTTACCCGAAGGAATCCCAGAAGAGGTACGTTCCCTATCGGCGGCTCTGACCAAAGGATTGGCTGTGGTGCTGAACCGCATGGTGGATCTAGAGCGGTTTGACCTGGATGGGGTGCTGCTGCGGGTCAATCGCCTGGAGACAAAGGGCGATTGCCTGATTTTTAGCGGCTATGCCCAAATTGATCACTTCCCGGGGGCAGTGTGACCCAAGGGAGATTTGGAGGGCGGAGAGCGGAGGGTCACATCTGTGTGTCTACCCTTAAGTGGTAGCATAGCTACGGCCTGCGACCCGTGACTCCCCAACTATGGATCTGAAATCCCATATTCGCGATATTCCTGACTTTCCTCAACCGGGTATTTTGTTTCGCGATATTACTCCTCTATTGGCCAATCCCACATCAATGCAGTACAGCATTGACCTGTTTGCCCAGCAGGTGGCGGCTTTGCAGCCAGATTATATTGTTGGCATTGAATCTCGGGGGTTTATGTTTGGCATGCCCCTGGCCTATAAGTTGGGGGTCGGGTTTGCCCCGGTGCGCAAGCCTGGCAAGTTGCCCGCTGCGGTTCACTCGGCTACCTATGCGTTGGAGTACGGCAACGACACCTTAGAACTCCATCAGGATGCGTTTCCGGCCGGGAGTCGGGTGTTGATTATCGATGACCTGATCGCCACGGGTGGCACAGCCGCGGCTACCGCTGCTTTGGTGACCCAAACTGGCAGTACCGTAGCGGGATTTGGCTTTGTGATTGAATTGGTGGCTTTGCAGGGGCGGGCTAAGCTACCCGAAGCTCCGGTGACGGTCCTATTGCAGTACTGACCTATTGTAGTCCTGCCCCATAGAGCCATGCTCTCCGGGTCAGGGACTCAGGGGGCGGCATGGCCATCCAACCACTGGCAAACAGTTTCCCACACCTGATCCACCAGATCGGCGGCGTCTGCGTCAAACCACTGGGCGGTGGCGCGGTTGCGAAACCAGGTGCGCTGGCGCTTAGCAAACTGGCGGGTATGGTGCACAATCTCCGCCTGGGCCACCGCCAGCGAATAGTCCCCTTGTAGGTGCCGTAGCATTTCGGCGTAGCCGAGGGTTTGCAGTAGGGGCAAGTCAGCCCCGTACTTATGGGCCAGGGTAGCTACTTCATACTTGAGCCCAGCTTCGATCATGGCCTGGGTACGCTGGGCGATGCGGCGCTGCAGACTGCCTGGGTCGCTGTCTAAACCTAGGTATAGAATGGGGTAATCCGGCGGGGCTATCCCTTGTAAGGTGCTCAGGGGTTGGCCGCTGACGTAAAACACCTCTAGGGCGCGCACGGTGCGGACTGGGTCATGGGGGTGAATGCGGCGGGCGGCGACTGGATCTAGAGTCTGTAGCAGCGTATAGCAGTGGGGCTGGCCCAGGGCCGCTAACTGCTGGCGTAACGCCGGTTGGGGGGCGACCGGGGGAATCCTCAACCCCTTGACCACCGCATCGATGTAGAGACCCGTACCGCCCACCAGCATGGGCATCACGGCGCGATCGCGATGAATCCTCTGAATTAAGTCCTGGGCTTGGCGCTGATACTCCGCCAGGGTCAGGGACTCGGTGGGGTCACAAATGTCGATCAGCGCATGGGGCACCTGCTGCCGCTCCTGGGGGGAAGGTTTTGCGGTACCGATGTCAAACTCTCGGTATACTTGTCGAGAATCAGCACTGAGAATCACCCCCGGCGATCGCTGGGCCAGGGCCAAAGCCAACCCCGACTTCCCTGTAGCGGTAGCACCGCCAATCACCAGCAAAAATGGTACAATTGAACCATACAGCCAGGATATTTCCTGGGGTGATGCTAATTTGGGAAAATTTAGAGGTTCCACCCCTTGGTTAATCTTCATCTCAAGTTGCCTTAGAATCCCCTACGGCTGGTTTGTGATATAATTCTAAGGTGTTTTGACCTGCAAGCTTGTTATGGGGCTTTAAGCCCATTTTTGGAGCGTATAGCATGACAACCAACTACGGTGCTGAACAGATTCAGGTGCTGGAAGGGCTTGAACCTGTCCGTAAACGTCCAGGCATGTACATTGGCAGCACTGGGCCTCGGGGTCTCCACCACCTGGTGTACGAGGTTGTCGATAACTCCGTGGACGAAGCCCTAGCGGGTTACTGTAAAACCATTCAAATTTCTCTAAACGCGGATGGTTCCGTCACTGTCACCGACGACGGGCGTGGCATTCCCACCGACATCCATCCTCGCACAGGCAGGTCGGCTCTGGAAACTGTGATGACCGTCCTGCATGCTGGCGGTAAGTTTGGCGGCGGCGGCTATAAGGTGTCAGGGGGGTTGCACGGGGTCGGTATCTCCGTGGTCAATGCCCTGTCGGAATGGGTGGAAGTGACTGTATGGCGCGAGGGCAAGGTCCATAAGCAGCGCTACGAGCGGGGAGCGCCAATTGGGGAGCTAGAAGTTTCCCCCAGCCAAGAGAAGCGCCAGGGCACCTCTGTTTCCTTTTTGCCCGACCGCCAGATTTTCACCACTGGCATTGAGTTCGATTATGATACCCTAGTTGGTCGTTTTCGGGAGCTGGCCTACCTGAATGCTGGCATCGAAGTCACCTTTACCGACTACCGCCTAGAGCTGCTGAAGACAGATCAGCCCAGGGTCACCACCTATTACTATGCGGGTGGCATCAGCGAGTATGTGAGCTACATCAATGTAGATAAGCAGGCGATCCACGACGAAATCATTACCATTGCCGCCGAGCGAGATGGGGTGCAGGTGGAAGCAGCGCTGCAATGGTGTGCAGATGCTTACTCTGATAATTTGCTGGGGTTCGCCAACAACATCCGCACCATTGATGGGGGCACCCACTTGGAGGGCCTCAAGGCGGTGTTGACCCGCACCCTCAATAACTTTGCCCGCAAGCG
>SLIY01000192.1 GCA_007135385.1 Leptolyngbyaceae cyanobacterium CSSed165cm_216 | reverse complement strand
GGTGCACTTCTGTTAAAGTGCCCGGTTTTGAATGGTGCTTGCGATGGCGGAGCTTCACCCTAGCGGTGCATTGCTCCGCTCCGCTGCGCGAATGCACCCTACGGCTCTGTGTAAGACATTACCCTGCCCATCAACGGACTTTACACCACGATCGCGGTCCAAACTGCTGACAACTCTGGGCTGCTACCTGGGCTGCCAGGGTGAGGGCGGTGTCAACCCCATGGCTGAGCCGATAGTGGCAAAAGGCGCCATGGAAAATGTCCCCGGCTCCCAGGGTATCGGTGACGGCCACGGCGGGTACTGGTAGCTCGACAATGTCTCCATCGCGCCACAGTTGGATCGGGTCTGGTCCGTGGGTCATGGCCACTTCCGGGATGCCCATCTGGTGCAGGGCTTGCAGGGTCTCTGTGGCCGTGGGCTGATCGGGCAGCCGGAATTTGGCGGCGGCAATGACGCTGGTGGCCAGGGGCAAGACTGTCTCAAAGCCGGGCTTCCAGCTACCGGCATCAATCACCACGGGAATACTGCGTTGGCGGGCCAGGGTGGCAACGGCCCGTCCCAAGGCCATCTGGTGACCATCCACCAGCACCACATCTACGCCCCTCAACCAATGATCGTAGTGCAGGGGAGGCTCAATCTGACGACCGACGGCATTGCGGGAGATAACAGCGCGATCGCCAGTGGCAGCGGTGACCAAGATGGTCGATAGGGGGGGCGGGTCGGCGATCGCTGGGCTCAGGTCCAGGACGTCTACCTCATGGTGGGCCAGATCAGCTCGCACCAGGCTGGTCATAGGGTGTTGCCCCAGGGCACCCAGCACCTGGGCGGCGTTCCCCATCTGGCTGAAGGTGACGGCGGCGTTGGTGGCCGGTCCTCCCGCCCCCAGCCAGCTATCCTGGGCCACGGTTTTCTCGTTGGCCTCTGGAACATGGTGGACCTGGTACACGCAATCCAGGGTGATCAACCCCACAAATAGGCCTCGCACAAGTACCTCCTAAATATATTCACCCTACGCCATCACCCCCACCTGAAGAACGAAAAAAGAAACGGGAAGAACGAAGCCCCTCGCTTACATTTTGAAGAACGAAAAAAGAAACGGGAAGAACGAAGCCCCTCGCTTACATGTTGAAGAACGAAAAAAGAAAAGGGAAAAACGAAGCCCCTCGCTTACATTTTGAAGAACGAAAAAAGAAACGGGAAGAACGAAGCCCCTTACCCCTAGGCCCGCAAACCACTGATCCCTGACTGTAAAAACAACAGGCCAAACACCAGGGACACCATCACCACAATTGGCCGGTTATAGGTGGTCAGCCAGGTGGATAGGCGCTCTAGCATCAGCTGAGATCGCTGAGGTAGCACCAACCGCAGCAAAATTGGCAGCAGCAGTAAAGCCTGGGCTAAGACAATGAATAGGAAATAGGCGATCGCAGCGGCTTGAAGTCCAAGTTGGGCCGTGGCGATCGCGGCTAAAGCACTGAGGGTAAACACCCACAGCTTCACAGCAATGAGGGGTAGCCCGACCCCAAACCCCAGGGCCTGAAGGGGGCTCACATCGTCTATTGCCGTCAGCCATTTAGGAGGCGGATCATCCGGGTCAGACTGTTTCTGCCATTTCTTGTAGGCGGTAATCAGCAGTACAATCCCCAATACCAGCAGTAGGGTAGACATCACTGGCCCTTGCCCCCCGGCCCCGGCCGTATCGGCTACTGCATCTCCCAGGACCAGGGCAAACACCACCCCTTGAAACAGGCGGGTAACAGTCATACCGATGACATAGGCAACCCCTTTCAGCAATCCCTGCTGAGGACTCTGCAACAACAAGAGGGCAATGATTATTTGTAGCGGCACCAGGGCACTGCCCAAAATGTAGGGTAATAGCGAAGCGATTAGAGATGCCATAGAGGTTCAATCCCAGAAGAAGGAAACATAATCACCGCGATAAGTAAATCTTTGCCAAAGAAGGCCCTCAGATATGGGATAACAATATATGTGGGGCAACGGTGCCCTGCCCGTAACGAATTGGCCTTTGCCCTATGGAAAAGCTGCTGCGCGGCTTGCGCGAATTCCAAGAACACTATCTTCCCAGCCACAAAGAGCTGATTAAGCAGTTAGCCAAGGGCCAGCATCCTCGGGTGCTGTTTATCGGTTGTTCCGACTCGCGGGTTGACCCCACCATTATTACCCAG
The DNA here is from genome assembly GCA_007135385.1 of Leptolyngbyaceae cyanobacterium CSSed165cm_216. Classification (GTDB taxonomy): domain Bacteria; phylum Cyanobacteriota; class Cyanobacteriia; order Phormidesmidales; family Phormidesmidaceae; genus Nodosilinea. Next base: position 13,443 of record SLIY01000192.1, on the reverse strand, counting down.
GCGGAAATTGGTGATTTGTTCATTATCCGCAATGCCGGGAATATTATTCCGCCCTTTGAGGCCACCAATGGCGGCGAAGGGGCCACCATCGAATATGCCATGGAAGCCCTGGATATTCGGCAGATTATTGTTTGTGGCCACACCCAGTGTGGGGCGATGAAGGGCCTGCTACAACTGGGGGAACTGGAAGAAAAAATGCCCCTGGTGTATCACTGGTTGCACCACACAGAGGCTACCCGCAAACTCGTGGAAGACCACTATGGCGACTTAAACAAAAGTGAGAAGCTGGACCTGTTGGTGGCCCAGAACGTGCTGACTCAAATCGATAATCTGCAGACCTATCCGGTAATTCGCTCGAAGCTGCATAATGGCAACCTGGCCATCCACGGCTGGATCTATCGTCTGGAAAATGCCCAGTTGTTGGCTTACGACGAAGAGACTGAAAAATTTGTCCCCCCCCACAGTAAAATCTATACCGACATCGACGAAGCTAGGGTAACCAAGCCGGGTGGCCTGTCTCAGAAAACCAAACCTGATCCTGAGCCCGCCTATGCTGGACCGGTGCAATCGTACTGGCCGGGGGCGAACCGTCTCAGCCCCGAACAGTCGGCCCGCATTTTTGGTAAGGCTTCGGTTTGATCTGCTACTGACGGCGGCATCGGTGGGCCAACTGTTCCGGATATCTGACAGCCGCAGCCTGGTACCCGCAACCTGATACCCGCAGCCAAGGTGGTGATCAGGGTTGTCACAGGAGTTTACCGGATGAACTATTCCAGCGTTTATGTGACCTTGGCTAGTGTCCATGTTGACGCCTTGGTGGCCTTTTATGGTGACCTACTGGGGCAACAGGTTCAGCGGTTGATCCCGTCTCGTTATGGCGAGTTTTGGGTGTCGGGGCTGCGGTTGGCGATCTTTAAACCTCGGGGCGATCATCTGGTTGAATTTAAGGCGACCGGCAGCGGTGGGATGAGTCTGTGTCTCGAGGTGGAGGATTTAGACGAGGCGATCGCCCATCTGACTCACCTGGGCCAACCCCCGCCTGGGCCAATCATTACCGCTCCCCACGGGCGGGAAATTTACGCCTACGACCCTGACGGCAATCGTCTGATTTTGCACCAAAGCCCCCCAGGAATCACCAAAGCGTCCACCGAGCCTGAATGATTTCGAAAACCAGCAGCAGCGAGTGGCCTTCCCCAAGCTGATGAATAGGCACTAGGGGGATACGCCTGGATCTCCAGGGGCCACACAAAAACGATCCCGTCCAGTTTGTTTGGCTTGGTAAAGCGCCTTATCCACCTGCTGAATCAGCGCCATGGGGGAGCTGCTCTGGTGGGGTAGGGTGCTGGCAATACCGAAGCTGAGGGTAATGGGGTGGGTGCCCTGATGAAGTGTTAGGTTGGCGATCGCAGCTTGGATGTTTTGCACCACTGCGATCGCCCCCTGTACATCGATCTGAGGCAAAATCATGGCAAACTCTTCGCCGCCGTAGCGGGCCAGACAATCGGTGGCACGATTAACGCAAGTTTGCAGAGCCTGGGCCACAGCGATTAAACACTCATCCCCTGCTGGATGACCATAGGTGTCGTTGTATTGCTTGAAGTGGTCGATATCACACAGCACCAGCGTCAGAGGAGCCTGCTGCCGCTGGGCTCGTCGCCACTCCTGGGCTAGGGTGTGATCAAAATAGCGGCGATTGGCCACTCGGGTCAGGGCATCGGTATTCGACAGTCGTTTGAGTTCTTGGTTAGCGGTTTGCAACTGCTGATGCAGCTCGGCCTGGTAAAGGGCGATCGCTAGTTGCTCTACCACCTGTTGCAATAACGCTAACTCCTCGGCTTGCCATTGGCGTGGGGTGGCACAGGCATGGGTAATCAGCAATCCCCATACCTGGTTGGTGCCATCGGCTTGCCCCTGCAAAATCGGTGCCACCATTTTGGATTGCACCTGGGTGTCGCGCATAAAGTCCACCAGGCACTCGCCCCAGGTATCTAGGGCCACATCCGAGACAATCCGGGCCATGCCCTGGGCATAGGCGGCGTAGCATTCAGGTGGAAAGCATTCATCTTGCCAGCGCATTTCTAGGGTCATGGGGTATGCAGGGCGCACGGCCTCTTTGATCACCACCCCAGAATGGTCTGAGTCGAGCCGAAAGATCAGGGTCCGATCCGCCTGAAAAACCTGCTGAATCTCCGTTACTGCCGCCTCTAGGATGTCATCCAAGTGTAGGGTCTGACGAATGTGCTGGGTGATCAGTCGTAGGGTGCGCTCCCGTTCGGCCTGGTAGATGAAGTCCTCTTGAGCTTGCCGTAAGTCAGTGATGTCGCGGGCAACGATCAGTACTGTCTGCACCGTTCCATCCCCATCAAACTCAGGCACAATGCGGGAGTCAAAGGTTCTGGTGCCCGTGGGCAAGACCATGGTGTAGTCTAAGGTTTGCGCTTGGCCTGTGGTAAACGCTTGCTCTAGTGCGTTCTGCCAACGGCTGGTTACACTGTCGGGAAAGCCGAGGTCTTGAAGGGTTTTACCCAGTATTGCCCCCTGGGACATTTGGTTCAGAGAGGCGACTGCCGGGTTGACATACAAGAAGCGATACTGGCGATCGCAGCGCCAGATACAGTCGGGGGTGTTTTCCGCCAGGGCGCGAAACTCCTGCTCTCGTTGGGCTAGATGTTTTTCCACCAGTCGGCGATCGCCTACTTCCTTAATTAGGGCCACTAGGCTGGCCAAGTAGATGGCAAAATGTTGCTCCTCTACCCGCCATTGGTGAGGGGCGTGGGTTTGGTCAAAGCCCAACACGCCAATTAATCGACCCTCTGAGCGAATGGGCACATCCAGCATTGAGATAATCCCTTCGGATTTTAGGTAGGCGTGGGAAAATTCCTGAGTGCGCGGATCCTGGTGGGCATCATCTGCAGCGATAATCCGATGAGTCTCCATGGCGCGGAAGTAGATGGGATAATCCGCCGCCCTAAACGACGGTAATGTTAGGTGACGGTTTTGGTGGCGGCAGAAGAGGTCAGCACAAACGAGTGTTTGTGCCTCTGCTTGTAGCCACCAAACACTGACTCGGTCTAGTTGCAGGGTTTTAGCGGCGGTTTCAGTAATGGATCTCAGGGCCATGGCCAAATCGCCGCTGTACAGCTCTTGACGCTGGGATAGCTCCAGCATGGCAAACTGCTGTTGCTGGAGCTGCTGGTTGCGTTGAGCGGCTTCTGTCTCTAGCTGTTTGCGATCGCTAATGTTAGTCGCAACGCTAATCACAGTCCAGCAATGCTGGGCCTGATGCCAATCCGCTGTCGCCACTTCTTGAATCCAGCGAATAGAACCATCGGCATGGCGGAAGCGGTATTCGGCACTGAGTTGAGTTTGTCCCGCCAATATCGCTTCTATGACAGGGCCAATAACAGCCTCCAAGTCTTCTGGTAAAACTCGCGACTGCCAAAGGGCGGGATCGTTGAGCAGCGCTTCAGCTGGGTAACCATAAATCAATTCACTTTTGGGGGAGTAATAGTCATAGGCCGACCTGCCATCGGCAAAGAGCCGGTATTTAACGATGCTAGCCGGAGAATTGTTTAGAATTGACGCCAATTCTTCCCCAGAGGCCTCTAGGTGTTGGACCAAGCGCTTGCGGTCAGTGATATCTAAATGGGGCACCCCCCGCCCGTGGTCATGCGACGGCTTGAGTTGTTGCGGCGGCTGTTGGGCTAGGGTCCTTTGGTCGGTGACATCCCGTAATATCGACAGATGCCGATGGGGCATGAAATTGGCAGTGGCAGCATATTCTACCTGGCGAATTGTGCCGTCGGCCCGCATCAGGGGAAACTCGCCCCGCGCTTGCCCCTGGCGCTGGAAGCTATTCCAGGCCTGGTCAGCATCGACACCGGCAGGGGTAAAGTCCTTTACGGTACGACCCATCAAGTCGGCTTTAACTAGGCCGAACAAGTCACAGGCGGCCTGATTAGCTGCCACATAGCAGCCCTGGTCGTCGGCAATGACAATGGCGTCGAGGACGACCTCAAACAGAGCTTGAAAGGGGCGGTCACTCAGGATCTCAGGGGTTGCCCCGGCCAGAGAAGCAACCGCTTTCTCTGGTCCTACTGCTGCATCCGCCCCTGGCGTACCAGCATGTTCTGGGGTGACTGGGGTGGGGTACTCCAGGGGATCGTCCTGGGGAAAGGCGGGCATGGCACAGCAATGACGACAATGATCGGAAATCCAGTATATCTATATCAAGTAAACCCTTAATTTCAACGATAGTGCTACTATGCGCCTTCGCCACATAGTCTTGCTCCCACTGTAAGTCCCCAGGACTGACCACCGCCACCACTAGCAGCGGCGGCGGCACTGTTCACAAATGTTAAATTAATACATGCGTTGTCACGAAGCCCTCAAACATGCCCAAATCGGATGCCTCCGCCAAGAAATCCCCCACCTCCCGCCGGGGGCGAGCGTCCAGCCAGGGCAACGGCCAGACCCAAAATAGCCGCAACGGTAGCGCCAGTACTGGGTTAGCCCACCACCATGCCGCCATTGACGACAATGTGATTCGGATTCGGGGTGCCCGGCAGCACAACCTGAAGGATTTAGATCTGGAGCTGCCTCGGAATCAACTGATTGTGTTTACCGGTGTATCGGGTTCGGGCAAGTCTTCCCTGGCCTTTGACACCATCTTTGCCGAGGGGCAACGCCGCTATGTGGAATCCCTCAGCGCCTATGCCCGCCAGTTTTTGGGCCAGGTGGATAAGCCGGATGTGGATGCGATCGAGGGGCTGAGTCCGGCCATTTCCATTGACCAAAAATCCACCTCCCACAACCCCCGCTCTACAGTGGGTACGGTGACGGAAATCTACGACTACCTGCGGTTGCTCTATGGCCGAGCCGGGGATCCCCACTGCCCCCACTGCGATCGCAGTATTTCCCCCCAGACCATTGACCAGATGATTGACCGGGTGATGGCCCTGCCCGATCGCACCCGGTTTCAGGTGTTGGCCCCCGTGGTGCGCGGCAAAAAGGGCACCCACAAAAAGCTGCTGTCGAGCCTGGCCTCAGAAGGGTTTGTGCGGGTGCGGGTGAATGGGGAAATTCGTGAACTCACTGACAACATCGAGTTGGACAAAAACCACAGCCACCACATTGAGGTGGTGGTAGACCGGCTAGTGAAAAAAGCAGGGTTGGAAGAACGGCTGACCGACTCCTTGCGCACCTGTCTGAAGCGATCGGATGGGATCGCGGTGATCGACATTTTGGCGGAGCGGGGGCAGGCGTCAGGCGTCAGGAGTCAGGAGTCAGAAGGGTCGCCCACTGGCAATAATGTCGTTTCTTTATCGGATCGCCTGCCCCAGGCGGCGGAGGGGGAAGGAAACTACGATTTACCCAAGGAACTGGTGTTCTCGGAAAACTTTGCCTGCCCCGAACATGGGGCGGTGATGGAGGAACTCTCCCCCCGGCTGTTCTCGTTTAACTCTCCCTATGGGGCCTGTCCCCATTGCCATGGGTTGGGCAGTCTGCGTACCTTTTCCGCCGAGCTGGTGGTGCCTGATCCCACCCTACCGGTGTATGCGGCGATCGCCCCCTGGTCCGAAAAAGACAACACCTACTACTTCTCCCTGCTCTACAGCGTCGGCCAGGCCTTTGGCTTCGAGATTCAAACCCGCTGGGATCAGCTCACCCCCGAGCAGCAACAGATTGTGCTCCACGGCAGTGAGGAGAAAATCTACATTGAGTCCGATTCCCGCTACCGGGAACGCAAGGGCTACTACCGCCAGTATGAAGGGGTGTTGCCCATCCTCGATCGCCAGTACCGGGAAACCTCCTCCGAGCTGTATAAACAAAAGCTAGACAAGTATCTGATCGACCAAACCTGTGAGGTGTGCCACGGCACCCGCCTCAAGCCCGAGTCCAACGCCGTGCGGATTGGACCCTACAGCATCAATGATCTGACCAACGTCTCCATCCGTCAGTGTTTGACCCGGATTCGCACCCTGGTGGGGGAAACGGGGGATGCCCCCAAACTCTCGGCTCGACAGTTGCAGATTGGGGCTCTAGTGCTGCGGGAGATTCGGGCTCGCCTCCAGTTCATGATGGATGTGGGCCTCGACTACCTGACCCTGCACCGCACCGCCATGACCCTATCGGGGGGAGAGGCCCAACGGATTCGCCTGGCCACCCAAATTGGCTCTGGCCTGACGGGTGTCCTCTATGTGTTGGATGAACCCAGCATTGGCCTGCACCAACGGGATAATGAGCGTCTGCTCAACACCCTCTACCGGCTCAGGGACCTGGGCAACACCCTAATTGTGGTGGAGCATGACGAAGATACCATCCGTGCCGCCGATCACCTGGTGGACATTGGGCCAGGGGCGGGCATCCATGGCGGTTCCATTGTCGCTGAGGGGAGCCTGACGAACCTGATCAAGGCCAAGGACTCCCTCACCGGGGCCTACTTGTCCGGGCGGCAGTCGATTCCCACCCCGGCCGAGCGCCGGCCCGGCAATGGCCGCTCCCTGGTGTTGAAAAACGCCCACCGTAACAACCTGAAGCATCTGGATATCGAGCTTCCCCTGGGCCAGTTGGTGTGTGTCACCGGGGTATCCGGGTCCGGCAAATCCACCCTGATTAACGAGTTGCTCTACCCCGCTTTGCAACACCACTTTGGTCGCAAGGTGCCCTTTCCCCAGCACCTGGATAAGGTCAGCGGTCTCAAAGCCCTGGATAAGGTGATTGTGATTGACCAGTCCCCCATTGGTCGCACCCCGCGCTCTAACCCGGCCACCTATACCGGCGTGTTTGATGTGATTCGCAACCTGTTCACCGAAACCATTGAGGCCAAGGCCCGGGGCTACAAGGCTGGGCAGTTCTCGTTCAACGTTAAGGGGGGCCGCTGCGAAGCCTGCGGTGGCCAAGGGGTGAATGTGATTGAGATGAACTTTCTGCCGGATGTGTATGTGCAATGCGAGGTGTGCAAAGGGGCCCGCTACAACCGCGATACCCTACAGATCACCTATAAGGGCAAAAACATCTCCGATGTGCTGAACATGACCGCCGAAGAAGCCCTCGACTTTTTCCAAAACATTCCCCAGGCGGCCAGTCGGCTGCAAACCATGGTGGATGTGGGCCTGGGCTACATTCGCCTGGGTCAAACGGCTCCCACCCTCTCCGGCGGCGAAGCCCAGCGGATGAAGTTGGCCTCGGAACTGGCCCGTCGCTCTACGGGCAAGACCCTGTACCTGATCGACGAACCCACCACCGGCCTGTCGTTCTACGATGTCCACAAACTGCTGGACGTGGTGCAACGCTTGGTGGATAAGGGCAACTCGGTGCTGATGATTGAGCACAACCTGGACGTGATTCGCTGCGCCGACTGGATTGTTGACCTAGGACCGGAAGGGGGCGATCGCGGTGGCGAACTGATCGCCCAGGGCACTCCCGAAACCGTGGCCCAGGCGGTGGACTCCTACACGGGTCAGCACCTAGCCAAGGTGCTAGAGCAGCACCCGCCCGTGGTGTCGGCAGGGTAAGGGGGCTAGAATGTCGTTACAGATCCCTGGGTTCTGGTTGACTCCGTTACTCCTCCGGAGCCGCTTCGCGAACAGGCCTGGTCGCTGGTTGAGCAGAGTCGAAACCAGCCACGTTGAGCCCTTGATGTTTGTCCACCTACTTATGGCCTTATGGCTGTCATGGCTTCACCTGAAAGCTAGGTAAGACCACTAGCCCCCGCACCTCGCAGTCCAGGTCATGCAACCAGGCGACTAACTCATGGTTGCTGTTGTGGAACACCGTGTAAGACGGCTCCACTTTGACGAAGCGGAGGTCACTGGCGGGATGGTGCACCTGGGTATCTTGGTGGTCAGTAAACCAGGTGTCTAGGCGCGATCGCAGTTGGGTGACCTGGACCCCAGAGACCTCCAGTTCCAGCACTTGCCGCTGCCGATCCGTCAAGGTTTGATTCACCTGCGAAATGTTGCTTAAGTAGCGCCGACCGAGGGTGGCAGGGGTGGGCCAAAACAAGGCTTGCAGAGCCGTGACTGCTGTTTGTTGTTGTAGGGCAAAGTACTGCCAGTCGCCATAGGTATACTGCACCAGCCCCCCCTCGCCATCGGGCAACACCAACCGAGAGTGAATGCCGTGATCGACCACGTAAACCAGGCGCGGTTCTTCGGGCTGGGTAGGGGGAATAATCACCGTGGGGGACCAAAGCAACACCACAGCGACGGTCGCCAGGGCCAGCAATAACCATCCCAGCGTTGATCGCCAGGATGCGATCAGACGCCCCAGCGGCAATGGCTTCCCCTTGGCCTGTAATCCCATGGGCTCAACAATAGGGTTCTTCTTATATAGTAAGGGCGTCCTAGGCCATTCTTGTGACCGGGTGCTGACGCGATCGCCAGATTGGCCCAAGGGCAAGGCCCTTAGACCAGATAACGTTTAATTGAATGGGCTAAGACGATCGCCTGTCAATCTGCCCTGCCGTAACTGTCAAAATCTGGGATGAGGTTTGCCACTGGCTGTCAAACGCCCCCAGATGGGTGGTGGTAATCAGGGTTTGAAACCGGTCTTGAATCGCTTCCAGCAGCTGATTTTGCCGGTTTAAATCCAGCTCCGCTAGCACATCATCCAGCAGCAGCAGCGGTGGTTCGCCAATTACCTCGTCAATCAGGTGCAGTTCCGCTAGCTTCAGGGCCAGCACTAGGGTGCGCTGCTGTCCCTGGGAACCATACTGACGACTGGGGGTGTCGTTAATGGTGAAGTCAATGTCGTCGCGGTGGGGACCAACCAGAGTGGTGCGCTGGTGTTTTTCCGCGATCGCCCGCTGTTGAATCTTGTCTACAAAGCTCGTCTGGATCTGCTGCGGGTCATCCTCCGCCAGGGGAACGTTGGGCTGGTAGCGTACCCGTAGCTCCTCCCGCTGACCGCTGATCGCCTGGTGCCACTGGTGGGCAATGGGGGCCAGCCGGTCAATCGCCCTGGCTCGACGGCGAATCACCCGGGTGCCCAGGGCCGCCAGCTGAGCATCCCACAGGGCGATCTCAGTGGGGTCGATAGCCGTGTCAGGCTCGTCCCCATAGATGCGCTTAATCAGGGCGTTACGCTGCTTTAGCACCTGGTTGTACTGGCCCAAAATGTGGGCATACACCGGCTCCAGCTGAATCAGCAACGTATCTAGCCAGGTGCGCCGCTCGCTGGGGCCACCCCGCACCAGGTCTAGATCCAGGCTAGAGAACTGCACCGCGTTCAAGCTGCCTAAAAAGTCCAACTGCCGCCGTAGCTTCTCACCATTCAGGCTGGCCGTGCGCCGCCCCGCCTGCCGCAGCACCAGGGACAGATCTGCGATCCCCACCTGCCGCCGCACCGAAGCCGTAATTTGGCCCAGGGGATGATCCTGCTGGACCAGGTCGCGATCGCGACTGCTGCGGTGGGATTTGAGGGTGGCCAGCAGCTCTACCGCCTCCAGCACGTTGGATTTACCCTGGGCGTTTTCCCCCACCAAAATGGTTTTGGGGGCCATGAAGTCAATTTGCTGGTCGCCGTAGTTGCGAAATTGTTTTAGGTGCAGGTGGGTCAGGTACAAGGGGCAGGGCCAGAGCTTGACTGGATTTAGGATACAGTACCATCGCCGTCGCCATAGCCTGGCTAGGAGGCAGCCATCCAGAACTGGCCGCAAACCATGGTTTATCCCTGTTGCTGGCATCGCTGCTGAAACGGTAGATTTGCCTGGGTCGTAGGTGCGTTGGTTTGATTGCAGCCATCAGGCGTATTGCTCAAGCTGGCAGGGCCGCAGCTGACCGCCATGGTGCTGGCGATCGCCCCCTGGGTTGGGTTAGGCGGCGTTAAGAAAGCTCAGGGTTTTGGATCATTCTGGCCGAGACCCGGCTAGTAGCTGCTACACCTAAGAAAGATAGTTGTCATATTAGGTAACTGCACCATTATCACGTTCAACACCATCATTCAGGCCCTGGGAGGGCTGGGCCTGTTTTTGTTAGGCATGATTGTTATGACCGAGGGGTTGCGATCGCTAGCAGGCAACGCCATGCGCAACGCCCTGATGCGCTTCACCCGCACCCCTCTGGCTGGGGCTCTGACCGGAGCCATGACCACCGCCCTGCTGCAATCCTCCAGTGCCACCATTGTGGCTACCATTGGCTTTGTCAGCGCTGGACTGATCACGTTTCCGGCCTCCTTGGGGATTATCTTTGGGGCCAATGTAGGCACCACGGCTACCGGTTGGCTGGTCGCCTTGCTGGGATTCCGATTTCAATTGGGTACAGCGATTTTACCCTTTATTTTTATCGGGGCTAGCTTCAAGCTCTTTACCAAGGGGCGATGGTCCCATGCGGGCTATGCCCTGGCCGGGTTTGGCCTAATTTTTGTTGGCATTACCACCCTGCAAGGAGCCATGGCCGGGGTGACTGATGTCATCAACCCGGCCCGGTTCCCCCCCGATACCCTGTGGGGCCGCCTACAACTGGTGGGGCTGGGTATGGCCTTTACTGTAATTACCCAGTCCTCTAGTGCTGGTGTAGCCACCACCCTGACCGCCCTCTATGCCGGGGCCGTGAGCTTTGAACAGGCGGCTGCCCTGGTGATTGGCATGGATGTCGGCACCACCATCAAAGCCATCATTGCCAGCCTGGGGGGATCCCTCAACGCCAGACGCACCGGATTGTCCCATGTGGTGTATAACGTGTGGACAGCCGCCCTGGCCCTGAGTTTACTGTCGCCCTATATCTGGTTGTGGCAGCGACTGGCAGCAGGGCAACTGTTAGCCAACGCTGAGCTGGCCCTGGTGGGGTTTCACACCTCCTCTAATGTGCTGGGGATGCTCACCCTCTTGCCTTTCACCCACGCCTTCGCCCGGTTGATTACCTGGCTGTTGCCGGGGCCAGGGGCAGCCTACACCGATGGCCTCAGCGATGGTTTGCAGCAGCAGCCCCCCCTGGCCCTGAATGCGGTGCAGGGGGCAGTTCAGTCAGAACTGCTGGCCCTGCTGTGGCATCTGGCCGCCATCCTGGGGGATCCCCAGGGGCAGCGCATCGATCTGGTGGAACTGAACGCCGCCCTGGATGAAACCTACGCCTACCTGGATCAAATTCATTTGACCGCCGACCAGGCCCCCAATTGGGAGCGGCTGATCAATATGGTCCACGCCCTTGATCATTTGCAGCGCCTGCACGAACGCTGTGAAGATGAAGAAGATCGGGCCAATACGGTCAGGGCTACTGAGGAGTTGGCCGAGGAACATGCCCTGATGCTACAAACTATCCACGATACCCTTGACTGTATTCAAAGCAACCGCTGGGATAAGGCTGACCACCTCGCTAGCCAGACCTCCACATACATTCATCGAAAAGTACGCCCCTATCGTCAGGCTACCCTGGCTCAGGTGGCCAGTGGTGCCTTTGATGTGGCGACAGCAACAAGTCGCTTAGAGGCCATACGCTGGTTGCGCCGGGTGAGTAAGCACCTAGCCCGCATCAACCAACACATGCACCAGGCGATGGTAGCCATCGGTCAACTAGACTCGACAGAGAGGCCGGAGCAGACCTGAGATTGGGGGTAGACAGCTGGCCTTGTAGCTGCTGGTTGCAACGGATGGCGGCTACGCTGTCGCCCGCCTTGCCCCTCTCCTCCATGGCGATCGATATGGACTTCCACCTCGTGCCAATGCTCTGCGTTGGCATGTTCCCGGAGGCTCTGCCTCCTCAACACTGGCACGATGACGGCTTACATTAAGCCAGAACAGCAATGACATCAACCGCCTACTGGCAGCCCTGCGCGAGGCAGCCCAGCAGTTCCCTGAGGCCCAGAAGGATGAGGCCCTGATGGAGCTGGATGACATTGAGACAGACATCAAAGCAGAGCAACCTAACCCCAAGCGTATTGGCAAACGGCTTCAGCGGCTGATTGCAGCCGGGACCGCAGCTGCGACCATTGCGGGCAGGGTGGCCACTTGCTCAGGCAACCTGAACGAATTCACCGGCAATGTGCTGAAATTGGCGGAGAAGGTGAGGTTGTCGCGGGATACGGTGCAGCCATAGGCAAGAGAGTTGTTCTGGGGGAGACGACAAGAAAGAACATGCTGAGTGACAACAACATAGTTCACCTGTACCATTAACTACAGCCTTTATGGCGCCCTATCACAGCGGGTGATGCAGACCCTAGAACAGTTCAGCCCAGAGCTGGAGGTGTACTCCATTGATAAAGCGTTCCTGGGGCTTTCAGGGGATGGGGCGGCTATTGCTCGCCAGATACGATCAACAGTGCAGCAGTGGACCGGCATCTGTGTGCTAACTGACCCCTCACCAGCGCTGGCCGCTCTACCCGTGGGGGAGATCTGAGGCATTGGCCACCGCCTCAGCCACCGGCTCCAGCAGCAGGGGATAGAGACGGCGTTACAACTGCGGGATGTAGAGCTGCCCTGGATTCAGCAGCTAATGGGCATTGTCGGGGTACGCCTGGTGCAGGAGCTACGGGGGATCTCGTGTTTGCCGCTGGAGTTGTGCCCGGCCCCTCGTAAGAGTTGCTGTGTGTCCCGGTCGTTTGGGCAGCCAGTAACGGCGATCGCTGACCTGAAAGAGGCTGTGGCCACCTATGGGGCTCGGGCAGCCACTAAGGTGAGGCGGGAGGATCTGAAGGCCTGCGTTATGACCGTCTTCATCACCACCAACCGCTTTCAGCCAGATGAACCGCAGTACGCTAACTCGGCTGTGGTGCAGCTGCCCCAACCGACGAATGATACGTTGACGCTGGTGCAGGCAGCCCTGAGGGCAGTGGAGCGCCTGTATCGATCAGGTTACCGCTACAAAAAGGCGGGGGTACTGCTGACGGAACTGAGCCCAGCCTCTGTGGTGCAGACAGACCTGTTCAGTAACCTGGCCCAGCAGGAGAGGCGAGGGGCTTTGATGCGAACGGTGGATAGCTTGAATCGGCAGTTTGGAGCCGGGGCGGTGTTCTGTGCGGCTGAGGGGGTGGAGAAGGAGTGGGGGATGCGGGCGGAGAGGAAATCACCTTGTTATACGACCAAGTGGGGGGAGGTGGTGGTAGTGGGGAGTCAGGAGTTGGGAACGAGAATACAGAAGCCAGGAGTCAGGAGTCAGAAGCCAGGAGGATGTTACTAAATTGAGGAGTCTGGCTGCTAGCTTCTGACTCCTCAAGTCTCTCTGTCGAGAGCAAAAGGGCAAGCAGGGCAAAGGGCAAGGGCTCTCTGTAAGAGGCTAAAGAGTCCCCGGGGCACCACAGACAACCCGAAAACCAATATAGTAGAGGCGGTCGTCGGGATAGCTGTATTCGCGATAGGCAGACCGGCAGTTCCTCGGATCGTCGTACCACGAACCGCCGCGAATGATGCGACGTGCACCTTCATCCTCAGACACCCAGGCCTTACCATCCCCAGGCGCATTTGTGTAACTGCTGTGATAATGATCCTGGCACCACTCAAAAACGTTG
>SLIY01000038.1 GCA_007135385.1 Leptolyngbyaceae cyanobacterium CSSed165cm_216 | reverse complement strand
GGATCGAAAGTTAAGTTGCTCAGCGCCCCTGGCTCTCATCCCGACGATCCCCTTCGGGAGAGCGCGGGGCTTCCCGCCGATTAGCTAAAACGGAGAGAGAGTTATGGTTTATCAAGACACCATTAGTTTACCGACGGAAGGTCATGGAGACATGGCCACTTGGTTAGGCCCATCCCTGATGTGGGCCGGATCAGCAACATTATTCACACCAACCCTCAACTCAGTGCCGATGGCACACTGCTCGCCGCTCACAACGAGTCAACGGCCTATGTGTGGCAGACAGCAGACGGGGCATTGGTACAGCGCATTGACAGTCCAGAGTTCCCGATCACGACGATTGCCCTGGCCGGAAACGGCAGCCGTTTAGCCGTGGGCTATAACAACGGCTTTGCCGAAGTGTGGTCGTTGCCCGAGGGCGAACCCCTACAGCTATTTGAACATCGGCGATCGCTTCGCGGACTGGCTCTATCGCCTGACGGCACCAAGCTAGCGGTGGGGCTAGGCCGCGACGCCACCGTCACCCGCATTACTCCTCAACAGCACTGGGATGCCCGTCGCCGCGCCGCTGCGGGGGAAATGTACGACAAAGGCGCTCGCTTTCTCTCCCCCAACACCACTTACATTGACACCAAACCAGGCTTTGGCATCGTCTGGGCGGTCAACCCCTAGCCTGGGATCTGCCTTAAATCACCCTGTCGGCGGGGGTGGCCTGATCGCGTCTCGGCTCAAACAGGGTGGCGTAGACCCAGCCAGCAATCAGCGCCCCCAAAATGGGCGCCACCCAGAACAGCCAAAGCTGTCCTAACACACCACCCCCCACAAACAAAGCTGGACCGGTGCTGCGAGCCGGATTCACCGAGGTGTTGGTGACTGGAATACTGATCAGGTGGATTAGGGTGAGGGCCATACCAATCGCAATCGGAGCCAACCCAGCTGGGGCTCGAGTATCGGTGGCACCCATGATGATCATCACGAAAAAGAAGGCCATCACCACTTCACAGAGAAAGGCGGCAAACAGGCTGAAGCCGCCGGGGGAATGCACCCCAAACCCATTGGTCGCCAATGGATTACCACTAGAGGGATCAATGGCAAACCCAGGTTGCCCCAGGGCAATCAGATAAATAATGCCAGCGGCGACGATCGCCCCTAACACCTGGGCCACAATATATGGCAACAGTTCACTGCTGGGGAAACGCCCCCCAGCCCAGAGACCAAAGGACACCGCTGGGTTCAAGTGGCAGCCAGAAATGTGACCAATGGCATAGGCCATGGTCAGTACGGTCAAGCCAAACGCCAGAGAAACGCCCAAAAAGCCAAGGCCCAGGTTAATGGCACCGGTACCGTCTAAAAAAATGGCAGCTAAAACGGCGCTACCACAGCCGCCCAGCACTAGCCATAATGTTCCCAGAAATTCAGCCGCACAACGAGTTACGAGAGGCATGATTCACCACTCCTAAAGGATTCATCAGTAAGGTTAAGTGCCTCTGTACAATTAGCAGGGACAGAGACGATTCAATTGTCAGTAATAGATGACAAGTATATGAAGAATATCGCAAGACCATAAAAGATTTATAAGTAACCCCGCTGGCTAGGGTAGAAAGACAGCCTCCTTTTCCTTAACGGGGAACAAACTTCGCCTGTTACTCTGAGAACAGATCGTTGTCGATAGGAACCAGCCATCACTATGGGAATGCAAGTTTGGCCAGGACGTTCTCACCCCCTGGGGGCCACCTGGGATGGTAAGGGCACGAACTTTGCGTTGTTTGCCGAAAACGCCACGGCAGTAGACTTATGTTTGTTTAACGGCTCTAGTCAAGAGATCCGGATCCCCCTGCCTGAGGTGGAAAACTATGTGTGGCATGGCTATGTGGTAGGGGTAAAGCCAGGGCAGCGCTATGGCTATCGGGTACATGGTCCCTATGATCCAGAAGCAGGGCAACGCTTCAATGCCCATAAGCTGCTGATTGATCCCTATGCCTATGCCCTAGATGGCGATGTGCGGCTAGATCCATCGATTTTTGGCTACGAAATGGGGGCGATCGCCGACGAAGACACCGACCTTACCTTTTCGACCACCAACAGTGCTGCCTACGTGCCCAAAGGGGTAGTGGTAGATACTACCTTTGATTGGGAGGGCGATCGCCATCCTGAGACCCCCTGGCACCACACCGTAATTTACGAAACTCACGTCAAGGGATTGACCCAGCGCCATCCGGATATTCCCCCAGAGTTGCGGGGCACTTACGCCGGACTGGCCCATCCGGTCATGGTCGACTATCTCAAAACCCTGGGCATCACCGCTGTCGAGTTGCTACCTGTGCATCACTTCCACGCCTTTCCGGGGCATTTAGCCGGTACCGGGCTACGCAACTACTGGGGTTATGATTCCCTCGGCTATTTTGCCCCCTATGGCGGCTATAGTGCGGCCGGTTGGGCAGGCGGCCAGGTGCAGGAGTTTAAGCAGATGGTTAAGGCCCTCCACCAGGCGGGCATTGAGGTGATCTTAGATGTGGTCTACAACCACACTAGCGAAGGTAGCCACCTGGGGCCAACCTTGTCTTTCCGAGGTATCGACAACGCTGCCTATTACCGCCTGATGGAAGATGATCTGCGCTACTACATGGATTTCACTGGCTGCGGCAATTCCCTCAACGTGCGCCATCCCCAGGTGCTAAAGCTGATCATGGACAGTCTGCGCTACTGGGTGCTAGAAATGCACGTCGACGGCTTCCGGTTTGATTTAGCCTCAGCTTTGGCCCGAGAACTCTACGATGTGGACAGCCTGGCCGCCTTCTTTGACATCATTCACCAAGACCCGGTGCTCTCTACCACCAAGCTAATTGCCGAACCCTGGGATCTGGGGGAAGGGGGCTACCAGGTGGGCAACTTTCCGTTGCTGTGGTCTGAGTGGAACGGTAAGTACCGCGACTCCATGCGCGATTTCTGGCGCGACCATGACTGTCGCCTGGGAGAATTTGCCTTCCGCATTACCGGTAGTTCTGACCTGTACCAGGCCAACGGCAAGCGGCCCCATGCCAGCATTAACTTTGTCACCTGCCACGACGGTTTTACCCTGCGGGATTTGGTGAGCTACAACGAAAAACACAATGAGGCTAACCAAGAAGATAACCGGGACGGGGAAAGCTACAACCGCTCCTGGAACTGTGGGGCCGAAGGGGACACCGATGACCCCGATATCCTGGCCCTACGGCAAAAGCAGCAGCGCAACTTTATTACCACGCTGTTTCTCTCCCAGGGGGTACCGATGCTATTGGGGGGCGACGAGTTGGGCCGCACCCAACAGGGCAACAACAACACCTACTGCCAAGACAGTGAGTTGGCCTGGTTTGACTGGGATCTGAACCCGGATAACCAGCAATTGCTAGACTTTACCCGCCAAATCATCGCCCTGCGCCGCCAGCATCCTAATCTATCTCGCCGTCATTGGTTCCAGGGGCGTGATATCCATGGCTCAGGGGTGAATGACATTGGCTGGTACAACCCTGACGGTACTGAAATTAGCGATGACCAATGGCACGATGGTGAGGCCAAGGCGATCACAGTCTTCTTTAACGGTGAAGGACTAATTGCCCCAAACTATCAGGGCGATCGCATCGTCGATGACAGCTTCTTATTGCTATTTAATGCCCAAGCTGAGCCCCAGGACTTTCACATTCCCCACACGGTGGAAAAGCGCCCCTGGTCGTTAATCATTGATACGAACCAGCCCCAGGGCTTTGTCAAAGACAGCCACGACTACAAGCCTGACCAGGTGCTAACCGTAGCTGACTTTGCCACCATGGTCCTGCGTTGCCCGCCCCTAAGTAAACCCCAGCGATAGCCCATGACCACCTACGATCGCATCTATGCCATCGTCCGCCAGATTCCCCCTGGGCAGGTGGCCACCTATGGGCAGGTGGCCGAACTGGCCGGGCTAATCGGCAAGCCGCGGCTGGTGGGCTATGCCCTCTACCGGGTGGATATGGCTGATGACGACATCCCCTGGCAGCGGGTGATCAACGCCAAGGGGGAGGTGTCTCACTCAGTCTTGCGTAACGGCACCGACTACCTGCAACGGGCCATCCTGGAAGAGGAAGGAATTGAGTTTAATGCCAAGGGGCGGGTGGACCTGAAACGCTACCGCTGGCGGCCATCGGAGGCGCTGATTGAGCAGGCGATGGGGGAGATGGGAGATGGGGGAGATGGGGAGATGGGGAGATGGGGAGATGGGGAGATGGGGAGATGGGTGTAGACGCGGAGCGGCTTCCCGGAGGGTAGGGGAGATGGGGGGATGGGGAGATGGGGTGTAGACGCAGAACGG
>SLIY01000434.1 GCA_007135385.1 Leptolyngbyaceae cyanobacterium CSSed165cm_216 | reverse complement strand
TAACCAGCATCGGGAAGGCACCGTGCACCTATCAGGGCAGGTGGATCAGCATTTACCGCTGGTGGGGCAGAACCTCTACCAACTGACGGATGACTCTGGCTCGGTGTGGGTGCTGACCCCGGATCCACTGCCTCCGGTGGGGGAATCCCTGACAATCCAGGCCACTATTCGCTATGAAGTGATTATGTTGCAAGGCCAAGATATTGGCGAATACTATGCCGAGGAACTAAGTCGTTACTAGCGATCGAAGCTAGCTATCCGACGAGCCGCCCCAATGCTCTGTTCTGCTGGACCATAGGTGAGCTCTATGGCCTGCTGCTCGGCATAGGCCCGAGCGGCCTCTCGGTAAACCCGAGGACCAGTGGGCAGGCTACGCCGTCGGCCGTCATGGTCAAAGGTAATGGCGTATTGGACGTCTTTTCTGATCAGGGGGTCAGTGCGCCGCTCAATGGTTTCCCGCTTACGACTCTCCAGTTCATCCGCTGTGGGGCGAGGGGGTAGCGCTGGCCACCACAGCCCCTGGTCATCGGGTCCAGTAACGGCCCCCTGGGGCTGAACCCCGTTGCGGTTGACTAAACTCGTGGATGCAAACTGCTCCTGGCGAATGGTTTGACGCCGGTCAAAACGGCGGGCATACTCCACCTGCCAGGTGTAGGTAACGGTGGCGGTGGCTTCATAGGTGCCGGTGGTAATGGTGTTGCCAGTGGCTGGGTAGTTGTCGCAGCCTGCGATCGCCCATAGGGCTAAAACACTGGCTCCTAGCCAACTGGGTCTTAACGGGCGAAAAAACAAAGCAAGCATGACAGCCAAATGATTTAACTATAGGGGCGTGACACTGAATCTGGGAAATGCTGACTAGGTTAGGAGCTAGGAGCCAGGAGTTGGGAGTCAGAAGCCAGGAGTTGGGAGTCAGTCCCTGCTTTTATTCTGATTCTTGGCTCCTGAAGTCTATAAGTCTATTAGGGGCATAACATCCCGCCTGAAGGAATACGCCCGGGTTACTAAGCCGACGTTAACCCAAGACGTTAACTTAATTAGAGGCTAACCAATCCTGACAACATGAAGCCTTAGGATAGTGGCGAACCTGATCCATTTTCCGCTGGTCCACGCTGTATTTGGACAAATTCCTGTGCCGATCTAAGGACCGTCCATGCCCCAAACGCCCCTGTCAATTCAGCAGAGCTTTCAGACGCTGCCCCCCTTTGACGTCCTTCCCGAGGCGGCGTTGCAGCAGCTCTTGTCATTGGCTCAACCGTGGCGCTATCGCCTGGGTCAGTCGCTGCTGCGACGGCAGGTGCTGACCCAACAGGTGATTGTGCTGCTGGAGGGGCAGGCGCGACTGCTGGGGTATGACCCCCGTAATCAACAGCCGATGACCCTCAGCCGTCTAGGGCGGGGAGAAATGCTCGGGGTGATCAGCCTGATTCGTGGCGTTCCCTGCGAGACCGCGATCGCCTCTACCGAGGTACTGGCCCTCACCCTACCGTCCTACACCTTTTTGCAGTTGGTTCATGACCAGCCTGAGTTTGGTCAGGCTATCTGTGATCAGGTGTACCTGATCGAAGCCTTTGACCTGCTCAGCCAGCATGTTCAGGACCATGCCCTGGATCCAGGGGATCTAAAGGCCAAGGCTCAGCGGGTCTGCGATCGCGCTTCTCTGGCCACCCTACCCCACGGCCTCAGCTCCCTCGATCATCTGGATCCGGCACTTACCTGGTTGCTCAGTGGTGGCAACGTCCTGAATCTGCCGGTGGGGTCCACCCTAGGGTTAGACCCGGATCAGACCGTAGAGGTGTTGAGCCCCCAGGGGGCAAGATTGCTGGGGCTGACCCCAGAGGTGCTGGCTGAGACCTTTGAGGTCCCTGCTGTACCTGACTCCCCTGCCGATCCTCCGTTGGATAGGGCCACTATTCCCTATGCGACTGAGGCCCAGATGCTGGGATCGAGTGAGGCAGAAGGCCAGGGGCAACCAGGCGACCCTAAGCGCGATCGCGCCTTCCCCCTAGCCCGAGGTCGGGGGGACGTGGAGGGGGCATTAGCCTGCTTCGACATGTTGAGCCAGTACTTCACGATGCCCTTTCGCCGGGATGTGATTCGGCGGGTGTTAGTCAACCAGCATGAGCGCTTGGGCCAACTGTCCCTACCCGTTTGCGGTTCCATCAGTGAGATGATGGGCCTGAGAACCCAACTGGTGCGGGTACCCGTTGCGGCATTTAGTCGCCTCAACACCCCATGTCTAGTCCGCTGGCAAGACAGCTTTGCAGTACTCTACGAGACTTCAGAGCAGGCCTACATTTTAGGCGACCCAGCGGTGGGGCTCATTCGTCGCACCCCCCAAAGCTTTGCCGAAACCTGGGGCGAGAGCGGCGAAGTTTTACTGCTAGAACCTACCCGTGAAACCCCTCAGCAACGGTTTGGCTTGCAGTGGTTTTGGCCCTCTATTCAGAAATATCGGTGGGTGTTACTAGAGGTGTTTGTCGCCTCGTTTTTTGTGCAGTTGTTTGGTCTAGCCAACCCGCTGATTGTCCAAATTATCATCGACCGGGTGATTGTCCAAAACAGTATTGAGACCTTACAGGTGCTCGGAATTTTTCTAGTGATTATGGCGATGTTCGAAGCCTTACTCACTAGCCTGCGCACCTATCTGTTTGTGGATACCACCAACCGCATCGATATGACCCTGGGGTCAGAAATTATTGATCACCTGTTTCGCCTGCCCCTGCGCTATTTCGATCGCCGCCCGGTGGGAGAACTGTCCAGTCGGATCAATGAACTCGAGAACATCCGCCAGTTTTTGACCGGCACCGCCCTCACGGTCGTCTTGGATGCGGTGTTTTCGGTGGTGTATATCGTGGTCATGCTGATTTACAGCTGGCTCCTTACCTTAGTCGCCCTGGTGACGATCCCGCTGTTTGTGCTGGTGACCATGCTAGCCGCCCCGATCGTGCGACGACAGTTGCGGACTAAGGCCGAACGCAACGCCTCCACCCAGGCCCTGCTGGTAGAATCCCTATCGGGCATTCAGACGGTGAAGGCCCAAAACATTGAACTCCGCACCCGCTGGCAGTGGCAGGAACGCTACGCCGAGTACGTCAGCGCCGGGTTTAAAACGGTGCTGACCTCCACCACGGCCAATTCAGCCAGCACCTTTCTGAACAAGCTATCGGCCCTATTGGTGCTGTGGGTCGGGGCTTATCTGGTCCTGCAAGGGCAACTGACCCTGGGCCAACTGATCGCCTTTCGGATTATTTCCGGCTATGTGACTGCCCCGATTTTACGTCTGGCCCAGCTGTGGCAAAACTTTCAGGAAACCGCCCTTTCCCTGGAGCGGCTATCGGACATCATCGACCATCCCCAGGAAACCGATGCCGACGATATCAACCAAATTCCGATGCCAGAAATTAGCGGCCAGGTCACCTTTGAGCAGGTAGCCTTTCGCTTTGCTGCCGCTGGCTCCATGCAGTTGATGAATATCAACCTAGCCTTTCCAGCCGGGGCTTTTATTGGCATTGTCGGCCAAAGCGGTTCCGGCAAGAGTACGTTGATGAAGCTGCTGCCCCGCCTCTACGAAGTGGAATCAGGCCGAATTTTAATCGACCAGTACGACGTCAGCAAAGTAGAACTGTACTCCCTGCGGCGACAAATCGGCATTGTGCCCCAGGACAGCCTGCTGTTTGAGGGCACCATTCAGGAAAACATTGCCCTAACCATTCCCGACGCCGACGCCAGCGCTATTATCGCCGCCGCCAAGGCCGCCTGCTGCCACGACTTCATTATGGAGCTACCCCTGGGCTACAACACCCGAGTGGGGGAACGAGGGGCAAACCTATCTGGGGGGCAGCGGCAACGGATCGCGATCGCCCGCACCATCTTACAAAACCCCCGTCTGCTGATTTTAGATGAAGCTACCAGCGCCCTCGACTACGACACTGAACACCAGGTTTCCATGAACCTTAAAGCCTGGGCTAAAGGTCGTACCGTCTTCTTCATCACCCACCGCCTCAACACCATCATGCAAGCCGACCAGATTCTGGTGATGGACCAGGGTTCCGCCGTTGAACTCGGCACCCACGACGAGCTGATGGACCTGCAGGGGCGCTATTACACGTTGTATCAGCAGCAGTCCAGTATGGGGTGAGGAGAGGGGGAGGTGGGGAGGTGAGGAGGTGAGGAGGTGGGGAGGTGGGGAAGATGGGGAAGGTTTTGGATTTTAGATTTTGGATTTTGGATTGAAATCGTAGGGTGCATTAGCGGTCGGGGACTGAATATTGGTGGGCAACCTGGGGCCGCAATGCTGAACACTTCCCAGTTAGATCACCCTG
>SLIY01000246.1 GCA_007135385.1 Leptolyngbyaceae cyanobacterium CSSed165cm_216 | reverse complement strand
TTTTATGAAATAAGCTTGACTAGCGTAGGGAGATGTGAATGAACGGCAAAGTAAGAATTTACGAGTTATCGCGGGAACTAAATTTGGATAACAAAGACATTTTGGCGATTTGCGATCGCCTTGATATTGCCGTGAAGAGTCACAGCAGCACCATCCCTGAGTCAGAAGCTGACCAGATTCGCCAGGAGGCAAAGCAGGTGCGTAGTAGTGGTGGGCCGACTCGGCCGACTCGCCCTCGCCCGATGCCAGCCAAAAATGGACGTCGGCCAGAACAGAAGCAGCAAATTTTAGAAATTCGTCGCCATCGCGTGACGCCCAAGTCCGAATCTGCGGCGGCGGAACCGCCCTCGGCCTCAGCCCCACCTCCCAGTAAGCCTCAGCGGCCTGCGGTCGAGGGCTTGTCCCGTCCTCCCAGTCGCCCTGAGGAATCTGAGGAACAGACCGATCGTCTAGAGGTGAAAAAACCCAAGCCGCAAATTTCCCCCAACCGCCCTGCGGTGACCTCCCAAGACGTCGATGTCCCAGAGGTTACCCCTGCCCCTGAGTCAAGTCATCTCGAGGCAGAGGCACCCAAACTTGAGAAGCCCCTATCGCCACCCAAGCCTAAACCTGAGCTGGTGGTGCCTCCTAGCCGTGGGCGAGCCGCTGACGATGACGATGAGTCCCAGAAGGTAGAGGCTCCTCGTCCTCCTCGCCCAGTGATTAAGCGGGGCGAGCATAAGTCAGCAGCAGATGATGATGCCCGTCCAGCCCGGGGCAGCATCCCAATTCGGGAAATTGATGCTGAAGATGATGTTCCTCGCTTGAAGCCTAAGCCCAAGCTACGTCGTCCTCAGGCCCCAGAACCTGCCGCCAAGGAAGAGACAGCCAAGTCAGGGACAACATCTGAGGGTGACGATTCCATCTCTGTGATTGGGGTTGACGCTCTCGATGCTGAATCACGCTTACGTCGTCCGTCGCCGCCACGCCACAAGCGTAAAGAGCGCGACGACGAAGATGATGAAATGGAAATGCGTGAAAAAGCTGGCAAAGCCAGTAAGACTAAGCGTAGGGGTCAAGCCGTCTTAGATGAAGACGAAGAAGACCTGGAGGTGCTGGCTGAAGAACTGGGCGATGATGGTCAGCCCTCTGAAGTGACTAACCTGTCTATGTCTTTAGCTCGTCCGCCTAAACCTAAGGGGGCATCTAGCGGTCGTCCCTCGTCCCCCACGGTGAAGAGTCACAAGCCGCCTCAGCATCGGGATAGTAGCAGTAGTTCCCGCTCACGTCGCGATCGTCGTGAAGCTGCGCCTAAACAAGAGCGCCCCGAGCTGATCGTGCTGAGCGAAGGGCTAACAGTGCACGAATTGGCAGAACGTATCCTAGTACCTGAGACTGAGTTGATTAAGTCTCTGTTCTTCAAGGGAATTGCCGCCAACATCAATCAGACCCTAGATATTGAAACCGCCAAAATGGTGGCCGAGGAGTTTGATGTCTTAGTGGAAACCAGCGAAGCTGAGTCAGAAGCTAAAAAAGTCACCGACATGCTCGATGAGGCCGACCTGGATAACCTGCAGCGGCGGCCACCAGTGGTCACGATCATGGGTCACGTAGACCATGGTAAAACCACCTTGCTGGATTCCATTCGGAAGACAAAAGTGGCCCAAGGGGAAGCTGGGGGCATTACCCAGCACATTGGTGCTTACCACGTCGATGTCGAGCATGAGGGCGCAATCCATCAGATTGTCTTCCTCGATACCCCTGGTCACGAAGCCTTTACGGCCATGCGAGCGCGGGGTACCCGGGTGACTGACATTGCTATTTTGGTGGTGGCTGCTGATGACGGGGTACGCCCCCAGACCATCGAAGCGATTAGCCACGCCAAGGCCGCTGAGGTGCCTTTGATTGTGGCGATCAACAAGGTCGATAAGGAAACCGCCAACCCTGACCGGGTGAAGCAAGAACTGATGGAACACGGTCTGGTGCCCGAAGAGTGGGGCGGCGACACCATCATGGTGCCAGTTAGCGCCCTAGCCGGAGACAACCTCGATAGCCTGCTAGAAATGATTGTGCTGCTGGCTGAAGTGGAAGACCTACAGGCCAACCCCGATCGTTTTGCCCGAGGTACCGTGATCGAAGCCAACCTCGACAAGGCGCGGGGTCCGGTGGCCTCCTTGCTGATTCAGAACGGCACCCTGCGGGTAGGCGACTCCCTGGTGGCTGGCCCAATTCTGGGTAAGGTGAAGGCCATGTTGGATGATCGCTTGCAGCGAGTCCAGGAGGCTGGTCCTTCTTTCGCCGTCGAGGTTCTAGGCATGAACGATGTTCCTGCCGCCGGGGATGAGTTTGAAGTCTACTCAGACGAGAAAACCGCCCGGGCCGTAGCCGATAAGCGCATGCTAGAGCAGCGCCAATCGCGCTTGCAGCAGTCCATGGCTTCCCGTCGGGTTACCCTCAATACCATTTCTGCCCAGGCCCAGGAAGGGGCACTCAAAGACCTGAACCTGTTGCTGAAGGCGGATGTACAGGGGTCGATTGAAGCGATTTTAGCGGCTCTACAGCAGTTACCTCAGGATGAAGTGCAGATTCGGGTACTCCTGGCGGCCCCGGGGGAAATTAGCGAAACTGACGTGGACTTAGCCGCTGCCAGTGGAGCCGTAATTGTGGGCTTTAACACCACCCTGGCACCGGGAGCGCGGCAATCGGCTGATCGCCTCGGGGTAGATATCCGCGACTACGAAGTCATCTACAACTTACTGGATGATATTCAAGGGGCGATGGAAGGCTTGCTTGATCCCGAAATGGTGGAAGAACCGTTGGGTCAAGTAGAAGTGCGGGCCGTCTTCCCCGTCCGCAAAGGCGCCGTTGCCGGCTGTTATGTGTTGTCTGGCAAGGTGACTCGTAACTGCAACCTAAGGGTCGTGCGCGGCGGCGACGTGGTTTACACCGGCAAGCTCGACTCGCTCAAGCGGATGAAGGAGGATGCCAAGGATGTAGCGGCCGGATTTGAATGCGGTATCGGTATCGACAACTTTAGTGACTGGAAAGAGGGCGATATCATTGACGCCTATCGTCTGGTGACTAAGCGACGTACCCTCACCATGGCATAAACCGATGGCTGCCTTTCGCTATGACCCCTACCTGTGGCTACACCTGGCTGGTGTAGCTACGGTTCCCTTGTGGTTAGACCTCTGTCTGCTGGGGCTGGCGGTCGACTATCCCACCTGGCCAACCCTTGAGCTGGTGGTAGTAACTGCGATCGGAGTGTTGCCGGTGCTGTGGATGCAGCTTCGAAAGCCCTTTTACATTTTCAGCCTGCCATTATTAGCTCTCAAGCCGAGTGCTTTAACCCCTGACCAGCGACGGCTGTTGACGCTGTTTCATCAGGGTTGGGTGAGGGCTTTGGCGGCACTGGTGCCTCTGCCGTTGATCTGGGGGTTGGGGCAAATTAATACCCTGACTGTCTTAGCAGCAGATATTACCCCCTTTGCCGGCTGGGGACGGCTAGGGGGAGTGGCGATTGCGTCCCTGGGCTTTCTGCTAGCTAATCTATTTCTGCAGGTACCTGTGGCCGTCTTGCTCGTGATGGCAACGGCTAATCGACGGTTTCTAGGGGTATCGCCCTACCCCGTCGAGGCAGTCACCGCTGACTTTACCCATTTCCCAGGACTACAATTAGGACAGGTTTTACCGGCGGTCCAGCCCCCTACCGGGGATTTAGCCGCTGATCTCAAAGATGTCGAGACAACGGCTAACCCTTTGGCCGTAGACCAGTTCCATGACCTGGCTCACCCTTGGCCTATCAGCCTGGGGTCTGGCCATACCAGCAACACCACCGACGCCGCTAACCACCCTAGGGTGATCTCCCCATCGGTTGACCCAAACCCCCAGGAGGAGCCAACAGTAGTGGAGCACCCAGACTTCGAAGGCCTAGGTGCTCATCCAACTGTGGATAACGGCGTTGACGTGCCGACCTCTAGAAGCCGGTCAAAGCGCTAATATCGCTGCCAATCTCGCCATAACCCGAAGGCCGAGGGCCATCTGGGCGTCAGAGTGTGGCTTTTGTCACAATTATCCCAAGGCAGTTGCGCTATCTTGGAAAGTGATCGGTGGGTCCATCATTATGCCCTGGTATTCTGGACTCTGGCTCCAGGCATCTTTGAAAGATGCGGGTTCAACCCACGTTGGTCGCTTACTTAAGTTTTTTAGCTGTTTACTTAAAACATTCCTTGAGGCAGATATGGCAGTAACTCGCTCTGCAAACGCGAATCAGCTCTCGGACCATGCACGCATTTGGTATAGCTTGAAATGCGCGATCGCTAGTAGCTCTGGCTTCAAAAGCTGGAAGG
>SLIY01000045.1 GCA_007135385.1 Leptolyngbyaceae cyanobacterium CSSed165cm_216 | reverse complement strand
CGATTGTCGATTATTTAAGCGCAGCTTAGGCGACTACCACCATTGCCAACTGGCTATGATGGCAAATGGGATGTTTAAGGATGTCAATTGTGATTAAGTACCCAGTCGTTGCTGTGCTAACTGGTTGTATCGCCCTCATGGGACTGCCGCAGACGATGGCGGGACAGGCCATAGAAACTGCCGGGGCAAGTTCTGGGATGATTTCCTTTGCGACGCCAGAAGGGGTGTTTCTAATTCGGCCCGATGGGGCCGATCGCCAGGCATTGACCCAAAACAGCGATACCCCCTATAACGCTTTGGCCTGGTCGGCGGATGGACAGCAACTCGCTGTGGTGGAAGGTCAAGACCAAGTAGCCCTGGTGAATTTAGAGACTGGCTTATCAACCCCGATTTTTTCCAGCCAGTGTGCCGGGTCGCCAGCGATCGCCGTACAGTGGCAACAGCCTGCTCAGGCCCTGGTCATTGGTCAACGGTGTGATCAAACCGCCTTCAACCACCCAGGACAAACCGATCTGTGGCTGACTGAGCCAGATGGTCCAATGACCAGCGTTGCCTTACCGACAGACCTGGGCTCAGATCTATACCTCTCTCCTGACGGCACCCAGGTCGCCTATGTGGCGGGTGAGCATATCTATGTCGCCGCAGTGAATGGCGACAGCGACACTCCCCGTCAAATTTCCCAAACGCCAGGCACCTACGGAGCCGCTGGTAGCCCTTTAGCCTGGTCCCCCGATGGCAGTCAACTGGCTGTCTACGAAGGGGACTACCCCTTCCAGCGAATTCATCTGGTGCAGGGGGATGGTACTGGCCAGCAGCTCCTGACCTCAGATCCAGACTTCCAAATTTATCGCAGCCGTCTGCTATGGTCCCCCGATGGAGACTCCCTGGCCTTTTACCGTCCTTTTGACCCACCCTTCAGCAATCGGGACGTGATTGCACTGATTGATATTGAGACCCAAACGGTCGAATCATTGACGGGGCCTGGGTTCTTTAGTGGGTTAAGTTGGTCCCCCGATAGCCAGCAACTGGTCTTTGCCTTTGGCGCAGAGATCGAGCAACAGGCGTTGTTTTTGCTGGATTTGCCTAGCCGCGACTATACAACCCTCACCTCTGAGGCCTTTCAGACGATACTCGACAGCCACTGGAGCCCTCAGGGGGACTGGATCGCGTTTACGGCCACCCCAATCGGTGATGACCTAGGCACGCAAGTATTGCATGGAGTACGACCCGATGGCAGCGATTTCTCTGCCCTGACCGCCCCTGACGAGTATGTCTACCCCTTCGCTTGGGTGCCTGTGCCTTAACCTTAGTGCTCAGTCAATCTAATAATGGCGGGTTCTGCGAACTGGGGTTCACGGCTGACGGTTTACAATTCACGGCCAGCCGTAGACCGTAAACCCTGTTAGCCCGACATCTTGAACTTGATAGACCACTCGTTAGCTACCACTATGTCAAGATCCCAGGGTTCTTGGGCTCATAGACTATTAACTTTGCTGTGTCCGAGGGCAGACCCCTGGGATCTGTACCCGCGTTCTAGTTTGCTAGCACTGCCGGGTTAAGTTTTGTAGGATCTCTTCAGCACCCCCACCACAGGAGAGTTAGCACTGGCATGGAACGATTTAATTTCAGGGCGTTTCATCAGTTTTGGGCGATCGCCAAAGCCTATTGGTTTAGTGACGAAAAGTGGAAAGCTCGGGGCCTGCTGGTGTTGATTGGGGTGCTGCTGCTGGGCTATACCGGCCTGAGTGTGGTGCTGAACAACAAGCGGGGGGTACTGATTTCGGCCCTCTCAGCCCAGGATGAAGCCCGGTTTTGGCAGACGGTGCTGGTGTTTATTGGGGTACTGGTGGCCTATGCTCCCCTGCTAGCCGGGTACGAGTATCTGCAAAAGCGGTTGGGTCTGGAGTGGCGACGCTGGTTGACCAATCGCTTTGTGGGCGATTACTTTGGCGATCGCGCTTTCTACAACATCCAGCAATTTCAGCCGGATATTGACAACCCCGACCAGCGGATTGCCGAAGATGTCAGGAGCTTCACCCAAGAATCCCTAGCGTTGCTGCTGGTGGTGGTGAGTTCGGTGCTGCAAGTGGTAGCTTTCAGCGGCGTGCTGTGGGGCATCTCGAAGAACCTGGTGGTTTTTTTGGTGCTGTATGCGGTGCTCGGTACCCTGGTGACTGTGGTGATCTTTGGTAAACCCCTGGTGCGGCTGAACTTTGAGCAGCTGAGACGGGAGGCTAACTTTCGCTTTAGCCTGGTGCGGATTCGGGAAAACGCTGAGGCGATCGCTTTTTACCGGGGCGAAGGCCAGGAAGCGAGCCAGGTGAATAATCGGTTTATGGCTGCCTTTGAAAATTTCAAGCGACTGATTATTTGGGAGCTAAACCTCAATGCCCTGACCAACGCCTACGAGTTTATTCCCTTTGTGTTGCCGGCCATTGTGGTGGCCCCCGCTGTATTTGCGGGCGAGATTGAAGTAGGCAAAGTTTCCGAAGCCCAGGGAGCTTTTGTGCGGGTATTCTTTTCCCTGAATGTGGTGGTGGCTCGCTTCCAGGAGCTGACCTCCTTTGGGGCTGGGATTAACCGCCTCTATAGCTTTGCCGAAGCCCTGAACCACGGGGACATTGCAATCGCAGACCAGACAGATACATCTGAGCATCCCCAGATCACGGTAGAACCTGCCGATCACCTGGCCCTAGAAGGGGTGACCCTGCAAACCCCCAACTACCAGCGCACCCTAGTGGAAGAATTGTCGCTCCAGCTACCGGAGCAAACCGGACTGCTGATTGTGGGTCCTAGCGGCTGTGGAAAGAGTTCGCTACTGCGGGCGATCGCCGGTCTGTGGAATTCTGGCAGCGGCACCCTACATCGTCCGGGATTGGACCAAATTTTGTTTTTACCCCAAAAGCCCTACATGATCCTCGGCAGCTTGCGGGATCAGTTACTGTATCCCGATACCCGCCAGGATTTGGATGACGCCACCCTGAAAGCAGCCCTGGAGAAAGTTAACTTGGCTGATCTAGACGAACGATTCGGTGGTTTTGACGCTGTTGAAGAATGGGGTGACGTGCTTTCCCTGGGAGAACAGCAGCGGCTCACCTTTGCCCGGATTTTGTTAAACCGGCCAGACTTCGCCATTCTGGATGAAGCCACCAGCGCCCTGGATTTGGCCAACGAAGCTCAACTCTATGATCATCTGCGCCATACCGGCACCACCTTCATTAGTGTCGGCCACCGAGAATCGCTGAATGCTTACCACCACCACCTACTAAAGCTGGCAGAAGACCACACCTGGACCCTGAAACCCTTGGAGTTAGCTGAGCCTGAAATTTAAGCCAGGCAAGCTTGAATCGGCCAGAATTCAGGAGCCAGAATCTAGAATCAAGCACCTTCTTGTATGACGCTCTTTCGCCGAGACCTACTAGAGCATCGGTACAGTATGGCTAAAAACCCGGTTTCTGGGGCAAAAGGCCAGTCATGTCGTTAGAGCAGCGACGAAGAAACCGGGTTCTGTACCAGCGTTCTAGCAATGTCAGTTGTGACCTCAAACCATCAACAGCATCAAGATCATGGCCATAATCAGACCATAGCAAAAGCTCTTAATCTGTTTACCTTGCTCAGAACCTGCGTCTTTATCTTTCACTAAGTCACTAATCTGGATATTAACCTTTGAGGGATCAAAGACCCCTGACAAAGTAGATGAATCTATTTGTTTAAGGGCCTCTTCAACTTCTTTTTTCCTATCCCTGATCTTTCTCAATTTATCTTGAGCTAATCTTAATTCATGCTCAAGCTTACCTTCCTTCAACAGCAGATCCTCTCTAAGCGATCCCTTTTCTAAGAAACCCATGTTCCCGGCCTCCATTGCCCTGCACCCAGACTGATCACCTTGGCCAGGACGATCTAACTCCCTCAAAATGAGGGCATACTTGCAAATTCAGTTGCAACGATGCCCCCTTGGAAATCATAAAATTGCCTGGAAGTTAGGTTATCCAAAGATATGGTGACCAAGGCTACTATTCCCCTAATTTGTTTTTACCAAAAATCCATCATCAGGCATAGTTATTATTACCTATTGCAATGGAAGGAAACATTCTGAAACGGATTCGCTATACCAAGTTCAGCTCGAGACCTGTAGCCTGTCTACCGACAAAACTCCATGTCTGGATTTAAACCCAGGAAAGAGAACTTTTAGGGGTTTGCTTTGTCCAAACCCTTAACGGGTGACAACGTACCTAGAGAGCTTGCTGCATCAGGGATAGAGCATAGAAACCTCGCTGAAAATAGAGTTGTTTATGGGGTTTGAGAGCTATCAGTTGGAGTGCCCAGTCGG